>CAZZWT010000038.1:0-14209 GCA_964657775.1 uncultured Candidatus Methylacidiphilales bacterium
TAGCAAGCCGGAGGCTTGCCCTAACCGTAGCCGGTGGTTGAGGCCAGCAGGCCGAAACCACCGGAATAAGTTAAAAAAAGACACAACCCCGCAGGGGTTGCAGAACCGATTTGAGCGCCCCGTTCTGCCTCTGAGAAAGCTCTGCAACCCCTTCGGGGTTGTCACAAATTTTTGTGCGGATACCGGTGGTGGCGACCGCTGCTGCGGTCTGACCACCGGCTACGGCTCGGTAAAGCCTCCGGCTTATTCAGACGGACTTTCGCAGAGGTCTCGTGTTGTCCGGGCCACCAGATTGCCTCCCACTATCTCCGCAGGATGTTCTTGAGGTAGGACCGGCGCAGGGTCCAGGCGCGGGTGGTGAAGGCGCCGACGTGGCCCAGGATAAAACCACCCCAATGAAACCGGGTGCGCTGGATGGTGGCATGCCACAAGGGCCAGTTGCGGTGGATGAGCCGGCCCAGCGGATCCCACGGCTTGGGCGAGCCGACGAAATGATAGATGCCGTCCGCAGGGACTAGCGGCTCGGTCGTGGCGGCGATCTGGAGGTTGGCTGCTTTCGGCAGGCGGTAGAAATGACGCGAGAAGAGCGCGAGCAGGATCGTCTGGTCGGCCGAGCCCAGCGACGCGGTGTGGGCCTTCCCGAATTCGAGGGCCTTGTCCATCAGCCCCGTCTCGCGCCAGACCCGCGCATTGAGCAGCAGGACGCCGCCGTTGAAGCAGATGTCCTCGTTGGCGAGGCCGACCGTCTTGAGAAATTTCCCGTCCAGATTCCACTCCACCGTTTCCTCCGGGACGGCGCCGATGGGGAATTCACCGAGCGGGAGATCGAAGAACCGGCAGGCATCGGTGTTGACGATCAGGTCGGAATCGAGATAGAGAATGGTGTCCGCTCCCGGCAACAATTTCGGGAGGAAAAGGCGCAGGTAGGTCATCCAGTCGCCTTGCAGCGCGCGCAGGCCCTTGAACTCGGAGATGTCGCCTTCGCGAATGTCGAAAGAATGGACGCCGCCGGCATCGCTGACCGTGCCGCGGATGGCCTCGAGCTCGGGCTCGGTCATGTCGCGAGCAAAGAGCGTGAGCGCCACGGAGTCGCGGCGGCCGAGGTGACGGACGAGTGAGGAGAGAGTGGCGTGAAGCCCCGGAAGCATGGCGGCGTTGCAGCACAGCGCGATTTGCACCGTCGCCGGGGCGGAACTCATACGGGCGGGAATGATCCGCGGGTTGGATTCTTCAGTTGGAAGAGGAGATTCATGGTGCCCTTTTTTTCCCGGAACGCGACGTGTTTAACAGGCTTCCAGCAGCGAAACAAATCAAAAAAGGTCGGGTGGAAAGCCGCGTTAGCAGGGGTTGGCGCCCAATAAAAGATTCGACGAAACTCGGGTTTTTCGTGCCTACTAGCTTGGTCTCATGTCCCCATCGAAGCCGCTCAAAGTCGTCATCGTCAGCCCCACGTTCGGGGCTTATGGCGGGATTGAGGCATTCGTTTTGGCGATCGCGCGCTATTTGAAGACCGATGCGTCGCTGGAGGTGCGGCTGGTCTGGAAGAAGGTGGCCGGGTTCAAGCCGACGGAGGCGCTGGAGCGGCGTTGCGCGGAGACGAGCATAGGCTACACCTATGTCGAGAAGGGGAGCGGCGAGCTTTGGCGCCAGCTCCAGTGGGCCGATGTGGTCCATGCCCAGAACGCGCCGCCGGATGTCATCGTGTTCGCGCGGCTGCTAGGCAAGCCGCTGGCGTTGACGATTCACAATTATCTCCGGCTTAACACGTGGCACAGCGTGGCGTGGAAATTTTTGTCGCGGCTGGCGCAAGAGCGCTGGTACAACTCGCACTTTGTCTGGAAGACGTGGGAGACGGGGCGCGAATTGCCCGGAAGCCGGCGCACGCCAACCATCTCGGAATTACCGACCGGATCGCTGCCCAGCGCGCAACGCCGGGGCTTCACTTTCCTTTCGCGCTGGATCGCGAACAAGGGGCTGGAGGTGCTGGTGCAGGCTTATGCCGAGGCGGGATTGGCCTCGGAGGAATGGCCGCTGCATCTGGTGGGCGATGGGCCGATCCGGCCCCGGGTCGAGGCCATGATCGCGGAGCGGAAGATTGCCGGAATTCATGTGCACGGCTTTGTTTCCGAGGAAGAAAAGGGACGGCTTTTGCGCGCAACAAAGTGGCTGGTGGTGCCGCCACATACGAACGAGGACATGGGCCTGACGCCGCTGGAAGCGCGCAGCGTGGGCGTGCCGGTGATCGCGACCCGCGACGGCGGTCTGCCCGAGGCGGCGGGGCCGGCGGCGTTGCTCTGTGAACCGGCCAGCGTCGCTGACTTGAAACGGTGTCTGCTGGAAGCGGCGGCGATGCCGGAGGCGGATTATGAGAAACGAGCCGCGTTGGGATTTTCCTCATTGCCGAGCTACCTCGTGCCGATCACCTTCTACGTGGAGGCGTACCATCGCCTTGCGAAAAAATTGGGGTACGAATCTTGAGCACGAGCATTTGCACACACTCGCACACGTTTTGGAATAGTCTTTGCTACCTAAGAACAATTCGTAATTTAAACCCATCGAGACGTACCATGGCTATCGACTTCAACGACAAGGTGTTGGTTGTAAACCCCACCAGCTATTTTATCGGGAGGGCTGTACTGGCAGTGGGCGTGGTCTGGATTACGCTGGGCGTTATTACACATTTCACCGGCGATTTTCTGCTGCCGGCCAACCTCTGGATCGCCATGGGCGTCCCTACCGCGCCAGCCGGTGCATTCGTGATGTGGAGTGCGGTGCGGAAGAATTAGATTCCGTCTAGGGCACGGACGTAACAAGCGCGCCTGAGAAGGCGCTAATTGAAGGGCAGGCCCGTCCGCGTCTGCAAGGGCATCAGATCCTTGTAAGGCTCGAACGTGATGGTAAATATCTTCTCGTTGGCCGCGCCAGCGTTGATGATGTAAAAGGCGTGGTTGCCATGCTTTTCGACGCGGTCTCCGTTATCGAAGACCATCACCGAACCGTTCTTCCAGTGGTACTTCGAAATCACGCGCAGGTAGTGCGGAACGGAATCGGTATCCGGCATACCCTTAAACATCTCGACCTTGTCCGGATCGAAGGTGAAGTCTGAGGCAGGGAAAGCCTTGCCCTCAACCGACCAACCTGTCTTCGTGGTGGACCAGACATAAGCTTCAGAGTTGCTGGTCGCATAAATTTCCTGCGGGTTTTGCGGCCCGACATTCAAAGCGATGAAGAGAAGAATTTTGGCGGTGGGCAGGACGAGCATAAGACTCACTATGGTTTATTACGTAAAAATAAGCAATAACGGTGCTAGATTGGGCGCGATATTTTTCGAACCCAACCGATGGGCACCCTTATCCCTCGCAATAGGGCCGAAAAAGTCCTTTTCCGCAACTCCTTCGTGGCCTATCGTCAAGGACGTTTCATGAGCTTTTACCAATTATTGGCCTCTTTCCCTGAGGCCTTTATGCGTCTGGCCCAGACGCGGGACAAGGGGTGTTTGCTGGTCTTCAACGCGCAGGAAGCCATCCACCTTTTCGTCGAAAACGGCACGATCACCCACGCCGCGGCAGGCAAGACGGAGGGCGCCACGGCATTGGACCGCGCGTTTGAGCTGAAGGGCTCGTCCTACGGATGGATTCAGGGTGCGGAACCGGCGTCGAAGAACCTCCAAGTCGATATGCAGGAGTACATGCATAAGAACTCGATCGGGCTGGACCAGCGGTTCGGCAAGACGATCCGCATGGCGGTGCCGAATGGGCAGCCAAAGGAACGCAAGATCGACACGCATTACTACTTCATCCCGGAGGAATCACCGACTTTTAAGCTTAAGGTGAAAAAGGTGACCAACGTGCTCGGGCGCGAGGCGACGTGCGATATCTATGTGGAAAGCAGTCAGGTCTCGCGCCGCCATTGCCTGCTGCAGGTGACCGAGCGCGGCCTTTTGATCAAGGACCTCGAATCCACGAACGGGACATTCGTAAACGGCATCCCGCTGACCGACGGTTACATCAACGAAGGCGATCGGCTCGGGCTAGGGACCTACGTGATGATTTTGCATAAAGAGACGATGTAGGCCTCCTGTCCGGGCTACCCGACTCATTGCATTCTTCCAAATTTCTTATCCAGCTCGGCGAGGGAGAGCTGGATCATCGTTGGGCGACCGTGGGGGCAGGTGTAGGGCAGGTCGCAGGCAAGGAGGTCGTGCAGGAGCATGTCCCACTCGACGGGCTTGAGTGCGTCGTTAGCTTTGACGGCGTGGCGGCAGACGGTTTTCGCCACGATCTCCTCGCTCAGGCGGCGGCCCTTGCGCGTCTCGCCGCCCTCCTGCTGGAGATCGGTGACGACGGTGCGGATGAATTCACCTACGTCGCGCGGCTTGACCATGGCGGGGAGCGCATCGATGAGAAAGCTGCTCGGCCCGAAGCGCGTGATGCCGACGCCGGCCTGCTGGAGCGTCTCGAGTTGCGCGAGGAGGAAGTCGGCCTCGCGAGGGAGGAAATCGAGCGTGGTGGGGAAAAGGAGTTGCTGCGAGGCGGGATCCTGCAAGGCCATGCGCTTGAGCATTTGCTCGAAGAGGACGCGCTCATGCGCCGCGTGCTGGTCGATGAGGACGAGGCCCTCGGGGCTTTCCGCAACGAGGTAAAGTTGCGCCACGCAGCCGATGACATGGAGGCCGAGGCGGTTGGTGATGAGTTGGTCCTGGCGCGGTCCCAGGCGCATGGGCTCATGGTCGACGGGGAGATCGAGCGTGGGTTGCAGGGCGAGAGGTTCGGGTTCTCTTTCTAAATGTAGCGGCGGTCTATGACCGTCGGTGGTTTCTTCGGCCTGCTGGGACGGACGAGGCTCATGGGACGAAGGGGACAGTGCCTCGGAAATGGGGGCCTTTGTCCCATTCGTCCCCTCAGTCCCCTTTGTCCCATCCGTCTCATTCGACCGGGGGTCATAGACCGCCGCGACATTTGGAGATGGTGTTGGCGTCGCGCCGAACTTGAAACTTGCCGCCGGCGCCCCGGCGAAATCCTGCAGCGCTTCCTGCACCGCCTTCACGACGAAATGGCGGATCGTGAAGTCATCGTGAAAGCGGACTTCGCGCTTCGCCGGATGGATGTTCACATCCACGCCCGAGGGATCCATCTCCAGGAAAAGCACCGCGACCGGATAGCGGCCCTTCATCAGCGAATTGTGGTAGCCCTCGAGCAGGCCGAAATGCAGCGTCCGATTCTCCACCGGGCGTTGGTTGATGAAGAAGAGTTCCTCGCCCCGCGCGGCACGGCTGACGCCCGGTTTACCGATGAACCCGTGCAGACGCAGACCGCCGCTCGCCGCTTCAATGGGAACGGTAAGCTCCACCCACTCCGCACCGAAAATCGAGACGAGCCGCTGGCGCAAATCCTCGCCCGGCATCCAGCGCTGGGGGAAATTCTCGTCCATCGTCAGCGTGAAGCCGACGTCGGGCCGCGCGAGACCCGCGAGCAAGATCGTGTGACGGATGTGGGCTGATTCGGTCGCCTCGGTGCGCAGGAACTTGCGCCGCGCCGGCAGGTTGAAGAAGAGGGAGCGCACTTCGATCTGCGTGCCCGGCGCGAGGCCGACCTCGTGCACATCGCGCAGCTTGCCGCCGTCGATGATGATCTCCGTGCCGGCCAGCGCCTCGGCCTCGCGCGTGCGCAGGCGGAACTTGGAGACCGACGCGATGCTGGGAATGGCCTCGCCGCGGAAGCCGTAGGAGGCGATGTGGTCGAGGTCCTCGCTCGCGCGCAGCTTGCTGGTGGCGTGGCGCTCGAGGCAGAGCAGCGCGTCATCCTTGCTCATGCCGCAGCCGTTGTCGGTGACCGAAACGAGGCTGCGCCCGCCCGCGCCGATGGTGACGTCAACCTGCGTTGCGCCCGCGTCGAGCGAGTTTTCCAGCAGCTCCTTCAGCACGGAGGCGGGCCGCTCAATGACCTCGCCCGCCGCGATCTGGTTGGCGACTTGCTCAGGCAGGAGGTGGATGCGGTTCATGGGCCGATTTTTTTAGCGAATCTGGATAACCTAGTGAAATTTTAGAAACGGGAATGGCAGCGTAAAGGTCAGAAAAGAGAAATGCAAATAGGCAGGCGGAGAATAGGTCTTATCAGACTTATCAGTCCTCCAGGACCTATTTCCCCCAATATTGAAATTTACTGCCGCGCGCCAACGTCCTAAACAAGGGATGTGCGCCTCGCGGTTTTGCTTTCGCTCGCGGCCGGCCTCATGGTCTGCGCCGCCGCTCGCGCGGATGACGCGATGCTGCACGTGCTGGTGGGCAAGCACGACGCCTACATCATCCCGGAAAGCTACGCGCTGGCCTACAAGGCCGATCTGGTCGCGAGCATGGTAGGCGCGCCGAAGATCGATGGCTTTTGGACGCCGCCGCTGCAGGATGTGACCGTGGCCGACCGCGCGATGCGCGACGTGATCCACGCCGCGGCGAAGGACCCGACGGTGCTCTTCCCCGACCTCGCGCCCGATCCCGACCCGAACGCGCCGGTGGACGAAGGCAAAGCGAAAGAGCGCGAACGCCAGCGGACTGAGCTCTCGCTGATCTCCGATAATTACGAGAGCTACGCACGCCAATATCTGGGCGTGATCATCGACGGGACAAAATACGTTTACTGCAACTACTCGCACGGCACCTCGGTCGATCCCGCCACCGGATTTGTTTTCATTCAAAAGACCTTCGCGAATGATGGCACGATTCAATTCCTCAACTCTCGCTTCGAGCCGCTGCTGAAGAACGCGACGAACCTTTCCTTCGTCGGCTCCTGGCAGGGGCCAGTGAAGTAGGAAAATTTTATGCGCTACTCAATACTGATCCTTGGAATGCTAATATGTTTTCTAGTTTCGAAAACAGGTGCAGATGACCAGTTTAGTCGGGTGACGCCCGATGCGCATCTCGGCTACATCATTCCGGCTGGCGCGCTCCAAAAGATAAAGGTTTATCCGCCCGATCTTGGAAAGGACGCAGTTGGATTTTGGACTCCGAGTTCGAAGGACGTAGAAGTTGCGGAAAAGAGCGCGCGTCAGGCCATTAATTTGGCAACCCACAATCCTGCGAAAGCTTTTCCGTTGATTGCGAAGAATCCGAATGGTTTTGCTGTTCCCAGCTTGGATTCGTTGAGAAATGGTGCTTGGTATATCGACAAAAACTACGAGTCATATATTCGCCAATTCGTGGGTTTGATTCTGGTTGATGGCAAGAAGCAGATTTACTGCAATTATTTTCTTCCGGAACGGGTAAATCAAAATACGCCACAATGGGTAATAGATGAATCAGACCCTTCGAAGCATTTCATCCAAACGGATGACGGTGGGGCTGGCTACTGGCAACTAGTTTACGATCTGCGGTCAAAGAAGGTTGCCTCATTATCGATAAACTCTTCGCCTTAATTCCGTCAAAACTTCCCCCGCCTTCATCCGCCAGAGTTGACACCTTCGCCCCATTCGCGAATCCTTCTCCCACTCACCATGAAAATCTCCCTCGGCTCCGATCACGCGGGTTTCCTTTATAAAGAGAAAGTCAAAGCGCTGCTCATTTCGCTGGGCCATGAGGTCAAGGATTGCGGCACCGACAGCGTCAAACCGGTCGGTTATCCGACCTACATTCGCCCCGCCGCGGAGGCCGTGGCCAAGGGCGAGGTTGATCGCGCGATCGTTTTCGGCGGCTCGGGCAACGGCGAGGCGATCGTGGCCAACAAGGTCAAGGGCGTGCGTTGCGGCTATGTCTGGAATTCGCAGACGGCGGAACTTTGCCGCAAGCACAACGACGCGAATTGCATCGCGTTCGGCGAGCGGATGATCTCGGAGTACATCATGCTGGAGTGTGTGAAGATTTTCCTCACCACGGAGTTTGAGGGCGGCCGCCATGTCGAGCGCGTGCGCGAGATAGAAGATTTGTCCTAAATGTGATAGATTGGTTTTCGATGTCCCATTTTACGCTGCTCAAGTCCAAGCTTCACCGCGCCACGGTCACCGGCGCCAGTCTCCACTACGAAGGAAGCCTCACCGTGGCGGAGGACCTGGCCAAAAAAGCCGGCTTTTTTCCCTACGAAAAAATCCTCGTCGGCAATATCAACAACGGGGAGCGGTTCGAGACGTATATGATTTTCGGCCGCGCCGGGACAAAAGTGATCGAGCTCAACGGCGCCACCGCGCACCTCGGCAAGATCGGCGACCGGCTTACGATTATGAGCTTCGCCCAAGTCCCCGCCGAGTTGGCCGCGAAGCATCACCCCACCATCGTGCGGGTGGATGAGAAGAATGATGTGATGCTTTAGGGCGTGCTCTTTTGAACTGGAATTGATTCAACCTTTTCAGAGTAGTGCCGATTTTACTCATTACCCAAGGTAGGCCAGCTGGCCAACCTTGGGCTAGATGACGGCCATCCTGACGGGATGGCGGAATGCGCTGCCAACCGAATGTGTTCGTTTTAAATTCGCCGAGGCCCTGCCAGCCTCGGCCAATACTGCGACGGCACGGGGGCATCGGACGAGGCCGACGTAGAATTAAGATTGACGCTTGCTGCAAAACACCATGCGATAAGAAACCAAAGCCATCCTGTCAGGATGGCCGTCATCTAGCCCCTGGTTGGCGCACAAGCGCCTACCAGGGGTATAAATTTAGAAATCGGCACTACCCTGAAAGGGTTGAATCTTTCCCACCCTTGCTCATCGTTGGCGCATGTCGAACTCGATCTCGCAGGTTATAACGCATCTCATTTTTTCTACCAAGAACCGGCAGGCTTTTCTCCACGATCGCTCATTGCGTGAAGAGTTGCACCGGTTTCTCGGCGGCATCCTAAGCAGACTCGGTTGCCAACCGATCATCATCGGTGGCGTGGAGGACCACGTTCACATCTTGTGTCTGCTGGCCCGCCAGTGTGATCAATCCAAGATGGTGCAGGAACTCAAGCGCGCGTCCTCCATCTGGATCAAAACCAAGAGCCCTGCGCTACGGCGATTTGCCTGGCAGAGTGGCTACGCGATTTTTTCCCTGGGCCACTCTCAAATCGGGGCGGCGCGTCGGTATATTGGGAAACAAGAAACGCATCATCGCAAAACCTCGTTCCAGGATGAATTGCGACAATTTCTCGGACGCTATGAGGTAACCTATGACGAGCGGTATATCTGGGACTGATGCAGCCCCTTCAGGGCAGGGCTGAGTTAGACTGCATGACCCATGGTAGGCGTCGCTACGCCAACCATGGGCTAGATGACGGCCATCCCGACAGGATGGCTAGACGTTAAAGCCCAATGGAAAATCGCGGATTTCCGGACAGTCGACGATCGATTAAGTCTCACCAAAGCGAGGGACTCGCGCGGCTCGCTCTTCCGCGAACGGGAAATTAGGGAGTCATAAAAGTCCTCCCAAATCCGAGCGTGCTTTTTTAGATCGATAACGACGGCCGTCTTTTTGCCGCTTTCGTTGACCACAAAGTTAATTCCGCTCATGAATTTAGTATGCCAGCCAGATTCAAAATCTCCAGCGCATAAGTGTGACACCCATACTTGCCCTCCCGGCTATCTTGCGGTTAACTAACCGGGTGCAAGACCGGCTTTGGCTTTTTCTGGCGACGCTTGGCTATTTGGCCAGCGCGGGCTGGGGCCTCTACGCCTTGGGTTCGCAGCGGACGCATGCCAATCGCGGGACTTTCTTCTTGATCGCGGCCGCATTCGTTTTCCACAGCCTTTTTCTGCATCAGCGCGGCGCGGCGATTCAGCATTGTCCCATCACCAACCTGTTTGAAACGCTGGCGTTTTTCTCCTGGTCGCTCGTCCTCACTTATCTCGTGGTCGGGCCGACTTATCGCATGTCGATCCTCGGCGCCTTTACCGCGCCGATTGTCTTCCTCATCAACTTCTTCGCGCTCGCGGCCGCCTCGCAGATCGATCTGCCCGGCACTGTGCCGCATCTCGGCTGGCAACTCGAACTGCACGCCACGCTGGCGCTGCTCGGGCTGGGCGTGCTTGGCGTCGCGGCGCTGGCGGGTGTGGCCTATTTGATCCAGGAGCGCCAGTTGAAACGCCACGTGCTGACCTCGTGGTTCTACTCGCTGCCCAATGTGGGCCGGCTCGAGCTCGTGCAGCAAAACGTCCTCATCTGGGGCTTCGCGATTTTTTCCGGCGGAGCGATCCTCGGCTTCTTCATTCCGCATCATGGCCCGGATGATTGGGTCAAAATTGTGTGGTCCGCGGTCGTCTGGTGTCTCTACGCCGCGCTTGTCGTCGTGCTCGCGTTGGGGCGCTTGAGCCACAAAAAGACCGCGCTGCTTTCCGTCGCCGGTTATGTATTTATCCTGCTCACGTTCTGGGGCATTAATTCGCTCAGCGAGGCGCACGTCTTCCCGCACGAAGGCTGATTTCCGAGATGAACCAACCTAGTGCACATGTCATTTGCGGTGGCCTCACCTTCGAGGAAGTGCCGGTCGAGCTGCGCGAAAAAGTCGCCTTCCGCGATGCGCAACTGCCCGAGGCCCTCGCGCAAATGAAGGACATGCTCGGCCTCCGCGAGGCGGTCCTCGTCTCCACCTGCAACCGCGTGGAATACTTTGGCGCGACGGAGCATCCCGAGCATGCGTTCGAGGCGTGGCCCGATTTCCTGCGCCGCTTCCATTCCGTGCCCGATGATTTTTCCGGCCTCTCCTTCCAACTGCGCGGCATGCCGTGCGTGGAGCATCTTTACTCCGTGGCGTCGGGCATGAAGTCGATGGTCATCGGCGAGACCGAGGTACTCGGCCAGCTCAAGGACGCCTATGATGTCGCCCACACCAACGGGCAGACGGGCAAGTGGCTGAACCGGCTTTTCCAGTCGTCCTTTGCGGCGGCGAAGTCGGTCCGCTCGCGCACGGCAATCACGCGCGGCAGTGTCTCGGTCGGCTCGGTTTCGGTGGAGCTGGCGGAGAAAATTTTCGGTGACCTGAAGGGCTGCCGCGTCATGGTCATCGGCGCCGGTGAAACAAGCGAGCGCACGGCGCGCTCCCTGCTACGCCACGGCGTGCCCTCGATTCTCGTCGCCAATCGGACCTACGATCGCGCGGCCGCGCTGGCGGCGCAACTCGGCGGCGAGGCGGTAACGTGGGAGGATTGGGAGACGCGCGCGCTCGATGTCGACATCATGATCAGCAGCACCAGCGCGCCGCACTATGTGCTGACGCAGGAAAAGCTCGCAGCCCTGCTGCGCAAGCGCGAACGCCGGCCGCTGTTCCTCATCGACCTGGCTGTGCCGCGCGATTTCGAGCCGTCGATCAACCTGCTTGACGATGTTTTTCTTTACGACATCGACGACCTGCAATCGATCGCGCAGACGCATTTGCGCGAACGCCAGACGGAGATTACCCGCAGCATGGAAATTTTGAAACCGCACGTGGAGCGCTATATGGAATGGGCCGGGCGACAGACCGGCGAAATGGGGGCGGATGACGTTCGCGGGGGATTTCTCCGCGCATGAAACCGATCATCCTTGGCAGCCGCGGGAGCCCGCTCGCCCTCGCGCAAACGCGGCAGGTGATGGCCGATTTGAAGAAGGCGTGGCCCGGTCGCAATTTCGAGATTCACGTCATCAAGACCGAGGGCGACAAGCTGGCGGAGCAACCCGATGCCAGCGCCAAGCTGGGCAAGGGCATCTTCACCGCCGAGATCGAAGCGGCGCTGCTTTCGGGGTCGATCGATCTCGCCGTGCACAGCCTGAAGGACCTGCCGACGAGTGGCTCGACCGGGCTGATGCTGGCCGCCGTGCCAAAGCGGGCCGATGCGCGCGACGTGCTGATCACACGCGGGCCCGACCTCCTGCCGGAGCAACCGCAGCAGCCGGAAAATTGGGTTACCGCCTCGGGCAGCCTGCGGCGTGTGCTGCTGGGGCCGGAGTTGCGTTACGGCGCGATCATTGCCACGGGCAGTCCGCGGCGCGAGGCGCAGTTGCGCGTCGTGCGCACCGATATTCGCACGGCGCCGGTGCGCGGCAATATCGATACGCGCATCCGTAAGTTTCGCGAGAATCCGGAGTGGTCGGGCATCGTTCTGGCGGCAGCGGGCATGGACCGGCTGAAGCCGGACGTCACAGGCCTCAATGTCACGGCGCTGGCGTTTTCGCAGATGCTCCCGGCGCCGGGGCAGGGCGCGCTTGGCATCCAGACGCGGATGGAAAACTCGGTCGACGTGCGGACACTGCTACGCGCGATTCACGATCCGATTTCCGCCGCGGCGGTGACGGCGGAACGGATGTTCCTGGAGGCGTTGGGCGGCGGCTGCGGCGAGCCGATTGCGGCGTATGCGGAAGTCTGCGGCGATAACATGCTCAAGCTCGAGGGCATCGCGTGGCTGATCGGCGAGACGGAGCCGCGCCGGGGCAAACTGGTGCGGCGGATCGACCAGGCGGAAGTGTTGGGCGTCGATCTCGCGGTGGAAATCTCGCGATGAGCGGCGAGTCGAAAGGCCGCGTCTATCTCGTGGGCGCGGGGCCGGGCGCGCTCGATCTTGTGACGCTGCGCGCGCAGGCGCTGGTCAAGCAGGCCGATGTGCTGGTTTACGATTTTCTCTGTAATCCCGCCATGCTGGCCTGGGCGCGCGCCGGCGTGGAGATTATCTATGCGGGCAAGTCGGGCTCCTCGCACACGCTGACGCAGGATGAGATCAACGCGCTGCTCGTTGAGAAAGCGCAGGCGGGCAAGACGGTGGTGCGGCTGAAGGGTGGCGATCCCTATGTGTTCGGCCGCGGTGGCGAAGAGGCGCAGGTGCTGGTGCGAGCGGGGATTTCATTCGAGGTGGTGCCGGGCGTGACCTCGGCGATTGCGGCGCCGTCGTATGCGGGCATTCCGGTAACGCATCGCGACGCGGCCTCGACGGTGACGTTTGTCACGGGGCATGAGGATCCGAATAAGGCGGAGTCGGCGATCGATTGGCCGCAACTTGCGCGACTGCGTGGCACGAAAATATTTTTGATGGGCGTCGAGCGCGTGAGGGAAATCGCGCAGCGGTTGATGGCCGAGGGCGCCGATGCCGCAACGCCGGTGGCCCTGGTGCGCTGGGGCACCACGCCGCGGCAGGAAACGCTGGAGGCGACGCTGGCCACGGTGGCGGATGTCGTCGCGCAGCGCGGATTCAAGGCGCCGGCGATTATCGTGGTGGGCGAGGTGGTGAAGCTGCGCCGCGAGCTGAATTGGTTCGAGGCGCTGCCGCTCTTCGGCCAGCGCGTGGTGGTGACGCGGACGCGCAAGCAGGCGAGCGCGTTGTCGGCGAAGCTCGCGCGGCTCGGCGCGGATGTGCTGGAGATCCCGACGATCCGCGTGACGCCAGTGCCGCTGGATGAGGCGAAGCGGCAGGAGTTGGCCGTTCTTTCGCAACAGATCGATTGGCTGGTTTTCACCAGCCCCAATGCGGTCGACTTTTTCTTTGCGGAGCTGTTTGCGCTGGAAATCGATATTCGGGAATTAAAGGATATCAAGATCGCGGCGGTCGGGCCGGCGACGGCCAGGAAGATGAAGGATTTTCATCTGCGCGTCGATTTGCAGCCGGAAGTCTATACGACGGAAAAATTAACAGCTTGTTTCACGCAGGAAATGGTCAGTGGCGTCCGCTTTCTTTTGCCGCATGGAAATCTGGCGGATCCCTTTCTGGCTAATCACCTGCGCGAAATGGGCGGGGTGGTCGGCGAATGGACGCTGTATAAGACCGAGCCGGAAACGGAAGATATCACCGGCGCGCGAGCACGCTTTCTCCGCGAAGGGGCGCATTGGATCACCTTCACTAGCGCAAGCACGGTGGAGAATTGGAAAGCCTTGCATCTACAACCTGCAACCGGCGCGCCGGTGCCGAAAATCGTGAGCATGGGGCCCGTCACCAGTGCAGAATTACAAAAACTCGGTTATAGTATTGCGGCAGAAGCGAAGGAATCGACCCTCGATGCACTGGTTGCGACTATTTCCACTTTAACTATAGAATCTCATCATGCCCACAACTGAAGAATTAATGGATGAGGGAAATACCGCGCTGGCCATCGGCGAGCTCGATGATGCGGCGAAATACTTCTCTCAAGTGGTGGAACTGGACCCGCAATTTCAGGATGGCTGGCTCGCGCTCTGCATGGCTTTCTATAAGCTGGATCGTTTTCCCGAGGCAATTGAAGCGGGCTTGAAAGCGGCGCGGCTCGATCCCAATAATCAATTCGTCTGGTCCAGCCTCTCGCTGGCCTATAATGG
>CAZZWT010000039.1:0-11093 GCA_964657775.1 uncultured Candidatus Methylacidiphilales bacterium
GGTCGCGCGTGTTCGCGCAACCGCTCCGGCGCAAGGGCCTGCGCCGGCTACCGTTTACTGAGACGAGCGCGCCAGATTCTTCCCCACGCGCGTGATGAGTTGCCGCAGCGCCGGCGGCAGCACGGGCTTGCTGAGATAATCATCGAAGCCCTGCGCCAGATATTCCTCGCGCGCGCCGTGGAAGGCGTTCGCCGTGAGCGCCACCAGGATCGGGCAACGCTCGCCGAGTTTTTTGCGGATCGCCTGCGCGGCTTCGATCCCGTCCATCTCCGGCATCTGGATGTCGAGCAGCACCAGGTCGTAGGTCTGGCGCACCACCGATTCCAGCGCCTCGAGGCCGTTGCCCGCCACATCGGCGCGATAACCGAGGCGCGAGAGCAGTGCGAGGCCGACCTTCTGGTTGATGTGATTGTCCTCCGCCATCAGGATGCGGAGCGGCAGCTTGTCGGCGATGGGCGCGAGCCCAAGCGATCCGCTCAGCCGGGTCTGCGCGGGCTGGCCGCCGGTCAGCTCCACCAACGTGGCGAGAATGTGGCTGCGTTTCACCGGCTTGGTCAGGCGCTTGGTGAAGAGGTCCGCGCGCTCGGCGGCGAGGGGCTCGTTGAAGTCGAACAAAATGCGCGGCGTGGAACTCCAGTCGGGATCGATCTTCATCTGCGCGGCGAGGGCGATCGTGTCCTCGTCGCGATCCATCAGCACGGCGGTCGCCTTCGTCTCCAGCATGGTCATCAGCGTCATCGGGTCGACCACGCCGACCACCTTCGCGCCCCACGCCTCCAGTTGCTCACGCAGCATCTCCGGATATTTTCCGCCTTGGGCGACGATGAGCAGCCGGGTTGATGTGGGCAGGCGTTCCTCGGGTACAAAGCCTTCCATCACGGTCGAGGGCAGCTCGAGCGTGAAGCGGAATTTCGACCCGGCGCCGAGCACGCTCTCCACCGTGATCGTGCCGCCCATCAATTCGACCAGCCGCTTCGTGATGGTGAGGCCGAGTCCGGTCCCGCCGTGCTTGCGCGTCGCGGAGGCATCGCCCTGCTGGAACGGCTGGAACAAAAGGGGCAACGATTCCGGTGAGATGCCCGGGCCGGTATCGCTGATGATGAACTCGAGTTGGTAGATGTTATCCTTCACCGGTTTCGAGGTCACCTCGAGCGTGACCTCGCCCTTGTCGGTGAACTTGACCGCGTTGCCGAGGATGTTGAGCAACATCTGCCGCACGCGCGAGGCATCGCCGATGAAGCTGGGCAGCACGTGCGGCTTGATGAAGGAGATCAGGTTGATCTTGTTGCGGCGCGCCGTGACGGCCAGCAGGGTGATAACTTCATCGACGCATGAGGAAAGGACGAACGGCTTCTGCTCCAGCTCGATTTTGTTCGCCTCGATCTTGGAAAAGTCGAGGATCTCGTTGACCAGTGTGAGCAGCGCGTCGCCACTCTGGCGGATCGTCTCGACGTTCTCGCGCTGCTCCAGCGTCAGCGGCGAGTCGAGCAGCAGGTTGGTCATGCCGAGTACGCCATTCATCGGTGTGCGCAGCTCGTGGCTGACGTTGGCCACGAATTCTGACTTGAGGCGCGAGGCCTCCAGCGCGCCGACCTCGCGCGCGTCGGCCTTGAGGCGGTCCGCAGCCAGCCGCTTGCGCTCGAGCTCAATCTGGTTCAGCGCCAGAATGCTGCGCGTGGTCAGGATACAGATCACGACCATGCACGAAACCACGATGAGCGAAGCGGCGAAACCCGCGTCATAGAATCGGCCCAATCCTTGAAAAGCGATCCAGCCGAGGAACGGCGGCGCGATGATGGCCGGCGCGATGAGCCCGCGCGCGACCAGTCCGCCCGGACTATTCGCGACCAGCGTGGCCATCACTCCTTTCTTCGGTCGCGAGCAAAGAATGGCAAAGCCGAGCAGCCCGAAGCCGAGAATCGTGTGCAACGCAATCTGGGTCACCGAGTAGACGGAAACGTAGACCTTGGCCTCGAACAGGTATCCAACCAACGCGAGCAGGGCGTTAAAGAGGCCCGCGAGAGCGAGGATATGCGCGGTGAGGGCGCCGCGAGGCCCGCGCGCCAAAAAGATGAGGGATGAGCCAAAGAGAAGAAAGCCGAGGGCCGTCATGGGCGCCATGCGGCCGGGGCTGGAAGTGCCAAACGAGGCTGGAACATCCCGGAAGACCAGTTGGTCCAAACCAAACGAAATTCCGGTAAGGTATTCCAGCAGCGTGACGACGCTGATGAAAATAACAACCGATGAAAGCGCGGTAGTGCAGGTCTTCTTCCAGGCGCGCGGACGTGAAAGGTAGCCGACCAGCAGACCGGAGCCGCAAAGCGTGAAGCACAAGGCCGTGTTGGCCTTCATGCTGACAAAACCAGGCAGAAGCGTCTTGAGAATCTCGATGCCCAAAACCCACCCAAGCAGCACCAAAGCGCCCATCGCGACCGTCAGGATCGCCATGATTTGCGCGAGGCGCAGCGCCGTATGGAACGACTTGACGCTGAAGCTGAAAGGCACAGGCTCCTCCGCCACGCTGTGGTTTTTGCGCTCGATCATGATCACGGGGGCTCGCGTTGTCACGAGAACCCCTTACTTGTTAATAGCCTGCGCATTTTCTTTAATTAAAGGGAACCTTGTCATAACTATCGGCGTTATCACACCGATAAATGAGAGACAAATAAGGATTGAATAACCCAAAACGACTTTTAGGCTGGAGAGTCCCATGAATATCACTGTTGAAGATGTCGCGCCCTGCAAGAAACGCCTGAAAATTGAAGTGCCCGCGAACCGCGTTAAGCAGGCTTACGACAAGGTGGCCGACGATTTCCAAAAGCAGGCCCGCATCCCGGGCTTCCGCCCCGGCAACGCCCCACGCACGGTTGTCGTGAAAAAATTCCACAAGGAGATTGAAGGCGAAGCCCAGCGCTCGCTTGTGCCGGAGGCTTACCAGGAGGCGATCGCCGAGAAGAAGCTGCGCGTCGTCAGCCAGCCGGAGATTGAGGACTTGAAGTACCAGGCCGGCCTTTCGCTCAGCTTTTCCACCGTGGTGGAGCTCGTGCCCGAATTCAAGCTGCCCGAGTACAAGGGCCTCGTGATCAAGAAGCAGGATACCGCAGTGACCGATGAGGATGTCGAGAAGACGCTCAAAAGCCTCGCCGACCAGCGCGCCAATTTCGAGGACGCCCCGGCCCGCCCCGTGGCCATGGACGATTTCGCCGTCATTTCCTACACCGGCAAGCTCGACGGCCAGCCGCTGGTCGATGTCGTGCCCGATGCGAAGAACCTCGCGCACAACCCCAATTTCTGGCTCTGGATGAAGGCCGATGGCTTCCTGCCGAAATTCGCCGAGCAGTGCGTCGGCATGCAGAAGGGCGAGACCCGCACCGTCGAGGTCGAGTTCCCCGCCGACTTCCCGCAAACCGCCGTCGCCGGCAAGAAGGTGCAGTACGAAGTCGAGCTCAAGGAGATCAAGGTGAAGAACGCGCCGCCGATCGACGACGCCTTCGCACAGGAAGTCGCCAAGATGGACCTCGCCACGCTAAAGACCCGCGTGCGCGAAAACATGGAGCAGGAAAAGAAGGGCCAGGCCGCCAGCGCCTCGCGCACGGAGATCATCCAGAAGCTCATCTCGGGTGTCGATTTCGAGCTGCCGCCCTCCGCCGTGGACGAGGAAACGCACGCGACCGTCTACGACATCGTGGCCGAGAACCAATCGCGCGGCGTGCCCGCCAACGTCCTGGAAGAAAAGAAGGACGAGATCTTCAACAACGCCGCCAAGGCGGCCAAGGAATCGGTGAAGTTCAAGTTCATCGCGGCGCAAATCGCGGAGAACGAGAAGATCGACGTGACGCAGGAACAGCTCGCCCAGCACATCGCTTTCCTCGCCCAACGCGAGGGGTTGACCATGGAGAAGATGGTCGACCGCGTGCGCAAAAACAACGCGTTTGGAGTCATCCGCCAGCAGCTCTTGCGGCAGGCGGTGTTGGATTTCCTTTTGAAAGAAGCCAAGTCGGAGTAACTTAAATCATATTTATGCAGAATTTTCAGAATGCCTATATCCCCAATCCCACGATTTGGGAAAGTACGGGACGCGAAACGCGGTCCTATGATGTTTTCTCGCGCCTGTTGAAGGATCGCATCATCTTTCTCGGCACAGAAATCGACGACACGGTGGCGAACATGATCATCGCCCAGCTTCTCTTCCTCCAAATGGAGGACGCAAAGAAGGACATCCACATGTACATCCACTCGCCCGGCGGCTACGTCACGGGGGGCATGGCCATCTATGACACCATGCAGTTTATGACCTGCGACGTGGCGACCTACTGCATCGGCATGGCGGCCAGCATGGGCGCGGTACTGTTGGCGGCGGGCACAAAGGGCAAGCGGTTCTCGCTGCCGAATTCGCGCATCATGATTCACCAGCCGAGCGGCGGTGCGCGCGGCCAGGCCAGCGACATCAGCATCCAGGCCAAGGAAATCCTGCGCCTGAAGAAGCAGCTCAACGAGATCATGGCCTACCACACCGGCCAGAACGTCGAGCGCATCGAGAAGGACATGGAGCGCGACAATTACATGAGCGCCGACGCGGCCAAGGACTACGGCATCGTCGACGAGGTCGTGAAATCGCGCCGCGAAGTGGCCCTCTTGGCAGGAGAAGCCAAATAGAGAACCACCATGTTCTTCCGCGCAAAGCCTGCCTCTCCTGTCCCAGTTGCTCCTATAAGACCAGCCGTTTATAACTGTTCCTTCTGCAAAAAGAGCCATGACGAGGTGCGTAAGCTGATTACTGGCCCGGGT
The DNA here is from genome assembly GCA_964657775.1 of uncultured Candidatus Methylacidiphilales bacterium. Classification (GTDB taxonomy): domain Bacteria; phylum Verrucomicrobiota; class Verrucomicrobiia; order Methylacidiphilales; family UBA1321; genus JABDGH01. The sequence continues at coordinate 4,789 of CAZZWT010000039.1, forward strand.
GTTAATATCTGTGAGGCATGCGTCTTGGTTTGCAGGGAGCTGCTCGAGAAGGCGTCAGAGCGTGAGGAAGTTACCCTCGCCAAAGAAGAAGCGTTGAAATAGAGTATTTCTATGGCCCGTCCCGCAAATCTGACCATGTGCTCCTTCTGTGGCAAAAGCCACGCGGAGGTGCGCAAGCTCATCGCGGGACCCGGTGTCTACATTTGCGATAGCTGCATCACGGTTTGCAAAAATATTCTCGATAAGGAGACGAAGGAGGAATCCCGGCGCTCCAACACCGAGGTGACCCTGATCAAGCCGGTCGATATCAAGCGCGAACTGGATCGGCACGTCATCGGGCAGGAGTTTGCCAAGAAGACGCTGGCCGTCGCGGTGCACAACCACTACAAGCGCATCGTGGCCGCCCAGGCCAATCGCGCGAAGACGGAGATTTCCCTTAATTCCGCGAACGACGTGGAGATCGAAAAGAGCAACATTCTGCTCATCGGGCCGACTGGCTCGGGCAAGACGCTGCTCGCGCGCACGCTGGCGCGGATTCTCGATGTGCCGTTCTGCATCGCCGATGCGACCACGATCACCGAGGCCGGCTATGTTGGCGAAGATGTCGAGACGATCGTGCTCCGCCTTTTGCAGAACGCCGATTACGATGTGAAGCGCGCGGAAATCGGCATCGTCTACATTGACGAGATCGACAAGATCGGCCGCAAGACCGACAACGTTTCGATCACGCGCGATGTCTCGGGCGAGGGCGTGCAGCAGGGCTTGCTCAAGATTCTCGAGGGCACCGTCTGCAACGTGCCGCCGCAGGGTGGCCGCAAGCATCCGCACCAGGAATATATCCAGGTCAACACGGAGCGCATTCTCTTCATTTGCGGCGGCGCCTTTGTGGGATTGGACAAGATCATCCGCCGCCGGGTGGGCAGTAACACGCTCGGTTTTGGCCGCCCCCATGTGCAGGCGACGTCCGACTCCAACAATTTGCCGCCGTCCGCCATCATGCGTTCGGTCGAGCCGGAAGACTTGCTCAATTTTGGTTTGATCCCCGAATTCATCGGGCGCTTGCCGATGCTCAGCGTGCTCGATGAGTTGAGCGAAGAGGAGCTCGTCTCCGTCCTGACCGACACGAAGAACGCGCTGACCAAGCAGTACACGAAGCTTTTCGCGATGGACAATGTCGGGCTCACCTTCACCAAGGACGCGCTCAAGGGTCTCGCGGCCGAGGCGGTCAAGAAAGGCACAGGTGCCCGCGCCCTCCGCGCCATCCTGGAAAAGCTGATGCTCGACCTGATGTACGACCTGCCGTCGCGCGAGGACATCCTCGAAGTGACGATCAACCGCGCTGTCATCGAAGGCAAGAAGTCGCCGCTCATCCGCCGCAAGCAGGATAAGGAAGCGGCTTAGGATTGGTCTACGCCGTCTTCCATCTCAAAGGGAGAAATGAAGATTAGAACGGCTGCTTTTTTTCTTTCTTTTGGGGCGCTCGTGGTGTGTCCATTGATTATAGCTTTTTGGACGATGTTTGCTTACGAAATTGCCCCTCCGAGGCACGCTTTCGATCATGGCAATGATTGGACTTTGATTCCTGTAAATTTCCTCGTCACTTTTGATCTCATTTGTTTAGTCGCAGCCGCAATGTGTTCGAAAGGTTGGAAGTGGATGCTGGTCGTTGCGATTCTCGGACCCGTTAGTATGCTATTTTGTTTTGGACTTAAGGTTGGGGCAACGCTGCAATTAAATAACTCGTGGTTCTGAGATGGAAAATTCGGGCTGCTTGATTTCACGACTATTTTAGCTCAGCCTCTCTCGTCATGGAGAATCTCTGGGGCATCGATCTCGGCGGAACAAAAATCGAGGCGGCCATCCTGAATCCGGAGGTGCTGGACCGGCCGATCTGCCGCTTGCGCGTTCCGACCGAGTCCGAAAACGGCTACGACCACATCCGCCAGCAGATTGCCAAACTTGTCAACATGATGAGCGCGGAGAGCGGTCTGCCGCTGCCGAAGAAGATCGGCATGGGCACGCCCGGCGTGATCGATCCGCACACCGGCAAGCTCAAGAATTCCAACACGCAATGCCTGAATCACCAGCGGCTGCAGGCTGATCTCGAGGCGGACCTGAGCCTGCAATTCGTCACGGCCAACGACGCGAATTGTTTCGCGCTGGCCGAGGCGACGCTCGGCGCTGCGCGCGGATTTCCCACGGTGTTCGGAGTCATTCTCGGCACCGGGGTCGGCGGCGGCGTTGTGGTCAACGGGCAGGTGCTCAACGGCTGTCACGGCATCGCGGGCGAATGGGGCCAACTGGTGATCGACCCGGAAGGACCGGTCTCCAACTACGGCACGCGCGGCACGGTCGAGGCCATGATCGCCGGTCCCGGGCTCGAAAAATTCTACGCCGCCCGCACGGGCCAGAACCTTAAGTTAAAGGAAATCGTCGAGCGCGCCAACGCGGCGATCGACCCCGACGCCCAAGCCACGATCGAGCGGCTGACCGACACGTTCGCCAAGTCGATTGGCCTCATCATCGACGTACTCGATCCCCACGCCATCGTGCTCGGCGGCGGCGTCGGCAATATTGAGGAGCTCTACACCGCCCGCACGCGGGAGAAGATCACCGCGGCGATTTTCAATCCGACGTTTGAAGCGGCCTTGTTAAAACCGACGCTGGGAGATAGCGCCGGAGTCTTCGGTGCCGCGATGTTGTTGAAGTAGTGGTCGAATGGGGAGGTAGCCGTCGCAGGCCCTTGCGCCGGAACGGTTGCGCGAGCACGCGCGACCGCCTGTGTTCACGCATTCAAATAGCGGTTTCATATTCAATCGGATACCTAGGCGTTCGGCCGACGGAACGCTCCGGCGCGAGGGCCTGCGCCGACTCGCCTATTTTAAATTTACTGTGCACATGTCCAGCGTCCGCAAATCGGTCGGGTGGCCCGGGTCGGCTCGCAGCAACGGGCCGACAGGAAGCGAAGTTTAGCTTGAAGAGGAATCGATCGCTTCCTGTCGCTCCGCCCAGCCTTCGCAACCCGCGCAACAAGTAGCCCGGGCCACACGGTTAGGTGCATCCTGGTTTAGTGTGCTCTCATCTTTTGGTCCGAATCTGCCTGAGATGCAAGGAGTTGACATTAGTTTTCTATATGTCATCATATATTCACATGCAAATGAACTCTCACTTCTTCACACTGCCTCAAATATCGCGCCTTGAGGGCAAAAACCAATTCAACACCCGAGCGCACCTCGTCTCAGGTAGTATCACTTAATCTCAGCTGGTCTCGACTGGTCTCGAGATGTCTCACCTGGGGGGACGACACCCCGCAAAACTCATCCAGCATCCCATGCAGCAGCACCCGGTTCGCCGCGCAATGCTTCTCCGCCTTGGCCAAAATCGGCTCCCCCGTTTGCACGTAAGGCCCCTGATGCCAATCGCCTTGACTCCGGACGAACTCCTGCACCAACGGAGGATCGACCTCCAGGTGGAATTGCAGGCCGAGGCACCTGTCCTTGATCAGAAAGCCCTGCTCGGGGCACGCCTCGCTGGCTGCCAGTCGCGTGGCGCCGGGCGGCAAACCGAACGTGTCGCCATGCCAGTGCAGTACCGTCGCCGTCGCGGGCAGGCCGGGAAAAGCCGCGCGCGCCTCAGGCGTCCACGTGACCGGCATCCAGCCGAGTTCGATGTGCGGATTTTGCACCACGCGCGAACCCAGCGCGTCCGCGATAAACTGCGCGCCAAGGCAAATGCCGACCGCCTTTTTCCGGGCCGCGAGCGCCGACTTGATGAACGCGCTTTCCGCCTTCAGCCACTGCCAGTCTCGGTACTGGTAAATGTTCATCTCGCCGCCCATCACCACCAGCAGGTCGAAGGAGTCGAGCGCGGGCAGGGCATCGCCACGATGCAGATGATAAACGCTGACCGGATGCCCCCGCAGCGCGGCCCATGCGGCAATTTCTCCCGGACCTTCGTAAGCGGCGTGTTGCAGGACGGCGATTTTCACTCCCTGACTAAAGCGCAGGTTGGCGATTCAGCAAGGCCCGATCCATCCGGTCGCGCCAGCGAAGGAGCCCGCCCATCGCCGCCAAGCCCGCCTCGAGCAACGCCCCGCGCCAAGCTAAGGTTTGCTGCCAATGTAGAGGACGACTTCATCTCCCGCCGACGCGTCGAGCGCGCCCGTGGTGTTGATGCCAATAAACTCCAGCCCGCGTTGCAGGGAGCCGGCGTAGGCGGGCTGCTCCTCCATGCTGCGGATTTTCATCTGCACGCCCACCGGCTGATCGCCCAGCAGGGTGGCCGAGCCGAAGTTCTCCGTCACATCATAACCGGCGCTCTTCACCATATCCGAAATTTGCTTCGCGAACTGGGAAGCCTCCTCGTTCGACGAGATCGCCTCGACCACCACCCGACCTTTCGGGGCCGTCTTGACGAAGTTGATGAACAGTCCGCAATTTTCCACCGTGACCTGCCGCCCGGCGAGGACAGGCTTCAACGCACCGCCCCCCTTCATATCGGAAATTTCCTTTTCCAATTTTACCTCGGCCGTCTGGGCTGCGATCACTTGCTGGTGGGCGGTGGCGACCTCCGCGTTGGCCTTCTGCACCTCGGCCTTGGCCTTGGCGGCCGCGTCGGCCAAGCTGGCCAGCCGGTCATTCAGTTCTCGTTCGCGGATGGAGTTGGACGCGATCATCGCGATGGCGGAGACCACGACCAACGCGGCTCCCACCAGAAGGACGATGAGCGAAACCTGATAAACCGTATTCGCCGTGGAAACGGTGGCAGTGAGGAGCGGCATGGGTTCTTTCTTCATTTCGGGGAGAACGGAACGGCAGCGCCGGGCTTGGCCCGAGACTAAGGATCGACGCCATAACAACTAGTGTGTAAGATAGCGTCAAGTTCCTTCGAGCGCAGCCTTAGGGAAGGCGACGAGCGTTTTAAATCCCAGTCTTGCCATGGCAACTGCGAAATTACCGTCCCAAAGCAGAGAGCTCTTTCGATATTACTGCCTCAAGACAGGGCGGTTGCGTCCGATAGAGATGTAGTACCCTTGGACCCGAGAAAAGCCCATCCCCAAAGTCAGCTCCTGCTTACCAAGCTAAGCGGAGGATGGGGAATGGCCATCGGCATTCTCGTCCTCATCGGTTGGTACATTCACAGCCCGGTCATTCTCCGCGTATTCACGAACCTTCCGCCGATGAAGTACAACACGGCGCTCGGGTTGTTTTCGTGCGGACTCAGCATTTTGCTTCTTACGTTTGGACAGGCGCGCTGGAGCCGTATCCTGGGTGCCGGCGTTTGCCTCCTGGGACTGGCTACCGTCATGGAATATCTCCTGCACTGGGATTTGGGCATCGACGAGTTTCTCTTTCAGGACACCCTCTCCAATCCCACGCCCTTTCCCGGCCGCATGTCGCCGTTGACCGCGACCTGCTTCCTGTTCCTCGGCTTCGCGCTGGCGATGACCGCTGGCGCGCAAATTTCGCGGCGCAAATTGATGATTTGCGCGATGCTCTCCTGCGTTGTCATCGTCATCGTCTCCGTGGCCCTGCTTAGCTATCCGTTCGGGATCGACACGGCCTACGGATGGGGCACGTACACCCGCATGGCCCTGCATACGGCGGTAACTTTTCTCATTCTCAGCGCGGGCTTGATGGTCTGGGTGCGGCACAACGCGGACCGGATTAATTACAATTTCGTCCGCTGGCTACCGGTCACCAGTTCGCTGACTTTGATGGTCATGGTCGCCATTGTCTCCATGGCCAGTTTCACCCAACTGCAAACGTCGGCCTCGTCGCGAAAAAATAGCTACGAGGTCTTGATCTCGGCGCAGACCTTTCTCGGCGATATTTTCGATCTGCAACGCGGTATGCGCGGTTACGTCCTGACTGGACGCCCCGAAGCGCTCGCCACCTATCAGGCGGCGGCGAGCGATGCCCCCCAACGACTGAAGGAACTTCAGCTCAGCACCAGCGGCAACGCCGAACAGGAAGCGCGGCTCACGGCCCTTTCGACCGACGTGGAGCAACTGATCGCCTATTCCCACAAACTGATCGATTCGCGTGATCGCCAGGGCCTGGAGGCCGCGATCCAGATCGAGGCAACCGGAGAGGGCTTCAACCTCGCCAGTCACGCCCTCGCTGATTTCCACCGCTTCACGGATGCCGAGCACCAGCTGCTGGATACTCGATCCGGCATTGCCGATTCCAATTTCCACCACACCATCAGCCTCGTGTTTTTTGCCAGTGCCCTTGCGGTTGTCCTCCTCTTCCTGTCGAATTTGCTGGCCGCCCGCGAGATGCGCCGCCGCGGCCGGGCGGAGG
>CAZZWT010000039.1:11103-14101 GCA_964657775.1 uncultured Candidatus Methylacidiphilales bacterium
TCACCAACTCGCGGCGCAACAGGAGGCCATTCTCAACTCCACCGCCTATGCCGTCATCGCCACGGATTTGGAAGGCGTGGTCACCAGTTTCAACTCGACCGCTTCGCGCTGGCTCGGTTATGCGGCGGAGGAAGTCATCGGCAAGACCACACCCGCGCTCTGGCACGACGCCGGCGAAGTCGCCGCCCGGGCCCACGCTCTGACCGCTGAGCTGGGCCGCACGATCAAACCTGGCTTCGAGTCCTTCATTGCGAAGGTTGACGCCGGGAAGACGGACCAATCGGAGTGGATTTTCATCCGCAAAGACGGCAGTCGATTCCCCGTCTTGCTTTCCGCCACGGCCTTGACCGACACAGCCGGCCGCGTCATCGGGTACCTTGGCGTCATCAACGACATCACGGCGCGCAGACAAGCCGAAAAAAGGCTGCAAGACCAGGCGCAGATCCTCGACCAGGCCAACGATGCCATTTTTGTGCGGGACGATCAAAGCCGGGTCATCTATTGGAACCAGGGAGCGGAGAGGCTGTATGGCTGGAGTTGGAAAGAAGTCGAGAACCGCATCACCCATGAGATAATCAAAACACAATTCCCCGTACCGCTGGAGGCGATCGAGGCCCAGGTGCTCGCCACCGGTTACTGGCAGGGCGAGCTGGTCCACACCCACCGCGACGGCTCCCGCCTCGTGGTGGCGAGCCATTGGAGCCTGCGCCGAGACGAGTCAGGGGGCCCGCCCTCGATCATTGAGTCGAGCTACGACATCACGGCACGCCGGCGCGCGGAAAAGGAACTGGCCGAAAGCCGCGAGCGCTTGAACACGATTCTCAATGGCTCGATCGACGGCGTCATCGTTTACGAAGCGATTCGGGACGGGGCGAGCGAAATCGTCGATTTCAGGTTCGAAATGGTCAATCCTGCGGCGGAGCGACTGATCGGCATGGCGGCTTCCGAGTTGCTCGGGCGCACGCTTCTGGCGAAATTCCCCAACGTGGTGCAGGACGGATTGTTCGAGAAATTCACCAACGTCATCGAGCGGAACGAGACGCTCGATTTCGAGTACCATTCGACCCGTTCCTTCCCGCCGCGCTGGTACCGCCTGGCAGGCGTGAAGCTGGGCGATGGTGTCGTGCTGAGCTACGCGGAGATTACCGCGCGCAAGCAGTACGAGCAGGCACTGCACGACGCGAAGGAGCGGGCCGAATCGGCCGACAACGCGAAGAGTAATTTCCTCGCCAACATGAGCCACGAGATCCGCACCCCCATGAACGGCGTCATCGGCATGACCGGACTGCTTCTCGACACCAACCTCGACGCCGAGCAGCATGCGTTGGCGGAGACGATCCGCAGCAGCGGCGAATCGCTTCTCGGGCTGATCAATGACATCCTCGATTTCTCCAAGATCGAGGCGGGCAAGCTCTCCTTCGAGGAGCTCGATTTTGATCTCCGCAAAGTGGTGGAGCACACGGTGGATTTGCTCGCCGCCCAAGCGCAGTCCAAGGGCCTGGAGTTGATCGCCGCGGTCGATCCGTCCGTCGTCACCAAGCTGCGCGGCGATGCCGGGCGCGTGCAACAAGTGCTGACCAACCTGATCGGCAACGCGATTAAGTTTACCCCCTCCGGCGAGGTCTCCGTGCGAACCGTCAAGGAAACCGAGACGGAAGGCGAAGTGCTGCTTCGCTTCGAGATCAAGGACACCGGCGTCGGCATTCCGCGCGAGGCGAAGGTGCGGCTCTTCCATCCCTTCGTGCAGGCTGATGACTCGACCGCGCGGATGTTCGGCGGCACCGGCCTTGGGCTGGCCATCTGCAAGCGGCTGGCTGAGTCGATGCATGGGGACATCGGCGTGGAAAGTTACCCCGGCAAGGGCTCCAAGTTTTGGGTGACGATGCGCTTCAAGCGCCAGGTGGAGACAACGACAAAGCCGGCCAACGCACCGGAGTTCGCCGACACGCGCGTGCTCATTGTCGACGACAACAAAACGAGCCGCCAATTCCTGCACGACCAGGTCGTGGCCTGGCGGATGCACGCCGGCAGCGCCGAGAGTGGCGACGAGGCTCTGACGATCCTCCGGCAGGCGGTCATCGCCAAGGCGCCTTACCAAGTCGCGATTATCGACCTGCAAATGCCGGGCATCGACGGGATCGAGCTCGCGCGGAAGATCCGCGCTGATGCGCAACTCGCCGCCACACGCCTCATCCTGTTGACGCCCTTCGGCAAGCCACTCCCCGCCGAGGAACTGAAAATATCCGGCCTTGCCGCCTCGTGTGTCAAGCCGGTGCGCCAATCCGCGCTCTTCGACTGCCTCGCGCTGGTCTTGACGGAGCCGGAGAAAATCGCGCAAGCGCAGGCCATCGAATCGATTGCGCGGGCCACCGTACCGTTGCCGAAACGGCGCGAACGCGTCCTGCTGGCGGAGGACAATATCGTCAACCAACGCGTGGCCTTGGGCAACTTGGAGAAGCTGGGCTACAACGCCGACGTAGTCACCAACGGCATCGCCGTGCTCGAGGCCCTGGAACAACAGAAGTACGACATCATCCTCATGGATTGCCAGATGCCGGACCTCGACGGCTACCAGGCCACGCGGGAAATCCGGAAGCGTGAGAAGAGCCGCCGCCACACCTGGATCATTGCGATGACCGCGAACGTCATGGTGGGCGATCGAGAAAAATGTCTCGCCGCCGGCATGGACGATTACGTGAGCAAGCCGCTGCGCCGTGAAGAATTGCGCGCCGCCCTGGCGCGGGTCGTCATCGGCACGCTCCCGCCGCTGGACGTGAAAGTGCTGACGAATTTGCAGAAGGAGGGCGAGGACGACTTCGCCGAGTTGATCGAGCTCTTCGCCGCCAGCGCGCCCGGCAGCATCATCGACATGAAAGAGGCGCTCGAGAAATCCGATGCCGACGCGCTCGCCATGGCCGCACACACGCTGAAGGGCAGCTGCAGCAATTGGGGGCCTTCCCCACTGCGCGAACTCTGCGCCGAGATCGAGGTGGTGGGC
>CAZZWT010000040.1:0-14066 GCA_964657775.1 uncultured Candidatus Methylacidiphilales bacterium
CTGATGCTGCGCGCGATGCCGAAGTCGGCGACCTTTAGTTCGCCCTCCAGCGTCGTCATCAAATTGGCCGGCTTGAGATCGCGGTGCACGATTTTCGCCTTGCGGTGCGCGTAGTCCAGCGCCTCGATCAACTGCGTCACCCACACCTCCAACTGGCTCGTCTGAAAAACGCGGCCCGGCTGCTCGATCCGCAGCGCGGAAAGCGTGCGCCCATCGACATACTCCATGGAAATCGCTGCCGCGGTGGAGTCGTCGATGAAATCGTAAATGCGCACGATGTTCTGGTGCGCCAGCGCCAGCCCGCGCCGCGTCTCGCGCTTCAAATCATCCAGCGCGGACGTGTCCAAGCGTAGCGTCTCCGGCAAAAACTTGAGCGCAACTTGGCGCTCCAATGTCTCGTCCGACGCGAGCCACACGATGCCCATGCCGCCGCGACCGAGCATCTGTTCGAGCGTATAGCGATCAAACAATTTCTGCCCCGCGACGTACCCGCGGATCGTCGCCCCCATGTTCAGGTCATCGGGGACCGGCATCAGTTCGGAAGAGTCACTCATGGTCCCTCACTTTAGGCAATTCTCATACCAACGAAAGTGAAATATTTTCGATGGGTTACCTAACTTTAACCGGCACATCAACTCCCATCGATATGGTATCGTTGTCCACAGAAGTACCCTTTAACGGACCGCCTGCGAGAGGCTTGCCGTCAGGATCGGTGATTTCAAAATCGGTGACTGTGGTCGGGCTGCCGGCCCGGAGATCGCTCACCATGAGGTAAAACCGGTAGATTGCGTAGCCGTCCTTGTCAATATCCTCGGAAGCCACGTGGAACTCGCTCGTCAAGTTATCGAGCGGGAAAGCGAATGTGCCACTCACTTCCCGGTTCCCGCCGTCAAACGCATGCGGCCCGCCGTTGGCGACATGCGAGGTCACCCGGGTATCCGCATCGAGTTGTGGCGGAGCGAGCATCGCAGGGTCCCAAGTGACGCTTGGCGACTTGGAGTGGCTGTCGGACAATCCGAGTCGGACGGCGATCTCATCACGATGGGCATTGCTCAGCGTAAACTGCGCGAGGAACGGCGAGTCGGGATGTTTATCCGGTAGCATGTAGAAAGCCTCCTTGTTATCGAGTGCCGGGATGCGGTCCTTCTGCTCGATCCAAGAGAATTGGCTGTGGTCCTTCAAGGCATCGTACGAAATCCAGGCGAAGCCGCCGTCCTGCTTGCGCAGGAAGTGGTCCTTGCCCCATGAATTGACAATCTTCAAGGCGCCTTTCTCCTCGGGCTGGACGATGCCGTCGTTGTTGAAGTCAACCCAGACATCGTCATTGTAACCGACGATGGTCATGGCGTGTCCGCCCGTACCTTCACCCACGCAGCAGAGAACGGGTTGTCCAGCGACCGCGTTGCCCTCGTCGCTCAAGGAGGGATTGGACTTGGCCAGACTGTAATTTCCGGTCCAGCCATGGTGCATGACTTCACCATCCTCGTCGGCAATAATGGAGCTGTAATTCGCAAGATAACCATTGGCCAGATAGGCCTTGAGGCGCTGCAGGCCCGCCGGCGTATCGAGATCCTCGAACGTACCGGTTTTACCAATGCGGTATTTCAACGCCTCGCGCCAAATCGCGGGATCCGTTGGCCATGGACGGTAAGCCTGCACCGGGGCGGGATTCTGCCCTGCCTCAGAGGGATAAGGCAGCATGCTCAAAGGTGGCGCGCCATGCGTCTGCAACAAGAGATAAACATAGGGCAGTGTCGAGCCGATGTTCTCACCGCCATTGATGAAGTTATAAGTGAATATCGGGCTCAGCGGCACAGGAGCAGACAGCCCTCGCGCCACGGCAATGTTATTCGAAGCCGCGTAATAAACCGAGCTGTAGCAGGTGCAACTGTTCAAAAACTCCTGGTTGCCGACACCAGGGAACGTTGGCTTGGTTGAGTTATCGACAGCGACCGGCAGCTTCGTGGGCGTGACGTCATCGACATTCGGCCCCTCCGCTGCATAAGTTGATCCGCTATTTGTGCGATCAACGACCTCATCGCCGAACGCAGCGGGGGGAGTGTCGACGGAGTAAGTACTATTGCTACCAGCCTTCATGCGCGCCAAGCCAACGGCATTCAGCCGCACGCCCGCTGCGGCATGAAAATGATTGTGGACCCATCTTTGCTCGTCCGGCGTGAGTGCGGTCAGTCCTAATTTATGAGAACCCGCAGCCTCGGTTGGTTGCGGGTCAGCAGGCTCGATCAGGACAAACGGGTGATCGGGGCTGGGCGGCGGTACGGGTTGATTGGAGGGAGCCGGCTCCGGCCCGGGTGCCGGTTGCGGTGCCGGAACTGGGACGGGCGGGGGATTGGGCGCCGCCGTCGGCGAGGGAGGATTGACTGGGTGTTCATCAACGCCTGGCGGCAGGGTCGCCGCCTTGGCGGAGCTCGCCATGTCGAGCGGCGCGTGCTCTTTTTGGTAATTCAGGAAGTACCACGCGGCGCCCGCGACGAGCAGAAAAACGACCACGCCAAGGGCCGCGAGTACGGGAACCGGCACGCCCGAGGAAGACTGCTTCGGTTGTGGATAGACCGGCGCCTGGGGCTGGGCGGGCGCATTGGCGTAAGTGGGGGCGGCGGCAGGTTGCCCCGCCGGCGCACCCAGCGGCTCAACGCGGCAGCGCGGCCCCCCTTTGCCGAGCTCGATTTCCACCGGGCCGGTGACCGGGTAGGCCTGGGCCAATTTGCGCCCATCGATCCACGTGCCCGACTGGCTGCCCGCGTCGGTGAGCGACCAGTAATTGTTGTTCCAATCCAGCCGCACATGGTGCGCGGCGACACCCTTGTCCCAGGCGGCATCGAAGCGCACGTTACATCCGGCGCCCGTGCCGAAAATGACCGGCGATTGTGAAAAACTTTGCGGTGGCTTTTTCCCAAAGCCAGCGATCCGGGTGACTTGAAGCGGTGTCATCGTGTTGCTCGGTAAAGGTGGAGGAAAGGGTTAACGCGGGCGCGAGGCCGATTTCGCGTAGCTGAGAAAACCGAAGACGATGACCAGCAGCGCCACCGCGCCACCTGCGTAAACCCCGATCTTAAACCAATCGGTGGGCGGCCCGGGCTTGGCTTCCGCCAAAGTTTCACCGACTTTTTCCTGGCCCCAAAGCTGGCGGCCCGTCTCGACTTCAAACGCCGTGATGGTGATGCGTACATGCACGTTGCCTTTGTCATCCTTGGTCGCGCTGACGACGCGCCCCATGATGATGCCCTGCACGCCCTGGATGCGGCCGAACTTCTGCACCGTGGCCGGGTCCATCGTGTCGCCGAATTGCTCGCCCCACTTGATTTCGCTCAGCAGCGCCTTCCACGCCTCATCATCCATGCGCGTGTAGAGCTCGAAGCCGTTGTTGGGCCCGACATCCGAAAACTGGTTGCGCAATTGCGATGTGAAGTAGGCGTCATCGATATCGTGCTGCATCGGCAGGATGGCGAATCGCTTGGGGAAATCCTTGTGCGTGACGAAGTCGGTCAGCAGGTCGGAGATGGCCCGATTGCCGGCATCTCGGACCATCTCGGGATCGGGCGGCTGGTCCGCGGTTTTGTCGGTGGCCAGAGCGCCGGAATCCTGCGCGCGGGCGGTGGTGAGAAAGGTCATCGCGACCAGCGCAAGAACGGTGGGAAGAAAATGCCGAGTGAAGACAGGAAGAATCATAAAAAAGCGTTTCAGGTTTGAGAGACGAGATTAATTATCGAACCAGCTCGGGTATTTTTTGCGCAGGCCGGAATTGGGGGAGACCTTCACGATGACCTGCGCCTTGGGCATTTTTTCCAGGTACGCGCGCCAGTAGGTTTCGGAGCGCGGATTGCCGATGATGTCGATCACGCCCACATGAGCCGCGCGGTCGAACGAGACCTGTCGAACGCCATAGACGCCCTCCATTTTCCCCATGTACTGCATGATCGCGAGCAACTGGTTGTCATTGTGTACGCCGGTGATCGTTGCCTCATGCACGAGGATTTTTTGCGCCTTCTCCAGCATCTTGACGATGACGTCTTTCGTCGCCGTATCGATCGCCTTCTCGCGCGCGGAGCGTTCCGCCTCGACGTCGTCGCTGTTGCGCACGCCGGGCGCGCGCGTCGTTTCCGTGGCCATTATTTCGCCGGTGACGGGACTATAGACCTGCACCGTCGCCTCGCCTTCATAGAGCGAGAAATCGTCATCCAACTTGTTCTTCAGCCGGCTGGACGACTGCGCATAGAAAACCAGATCGGCCTGCTCCTTTTTCCCCAAGGCCTTCATCGATTCCGCTGACATGAGACCGTCCGGCGCCTCGTTATCGACGAAGACGCGAAAATCGGAATCGGAAAGCCGCTGCTCGACCACCTTCGCCGAGTCGAGCGACTTTGCATCGAACACGAGCAGCACGCGCATCATGCCCAGTTCATCCACCTGCACATCGATCTTGAGATCGTCCGGCGTGGAGGGCGGCTTGTCGCTCGCGAAAGCCGGAAAAATAACCGGGCAAATCGCAGGCAGCAGTGCCGCGCAGAGAATCGACACCGACAAACGGGTGAGTTTCATAGATGTCTTCGCATCGTGGCAAATCTCATGCCGCCGCGCCAAGATGTTATACTCATTAATAGTACGATTTTGCTTTAGGCTCTAAACTAAAAACCTTTTGCGTAGATTTCCTTTCGCTCCAATCCAACTCTTGGCATAAGAATGGCCACGGACTGTCTCGAGACGTATGAGTATCATTTGCCCCAATTGCCAGACGGCTAACTCGCCCAAGGCGCGCTTTTGCCGCACCTGTGGGCAAGTGACCACGACCGCGCAGAATTCCGAGGATGAAGTGGACGCACCCACGACGATGGTCCAGGCGCGCGATGCCACGACCGCGCCACTCTCGACCACCCAGCCGATGGCCACTCCGCCGCCTATTCCGGGGACGACCGCTCCGCCACCTCTGCCATCGACACCACCGCCAATAACTGTCGCCGCGCGGAAGACAGTTGCTCTGCCCTCACCCATCCTGCCTTCCTATGTGGTGCGCGATCCTCAACTCGATGGCGCGGTGACTTCCTTCCAGCCTCCGGAGATGAATCCCGCCGCGAACTTGAGTGGCGAGCTCCGCGTCTCCTTGGCCGAAGCGGGTTCGGCGCTGGCCGAATTGCGCGATGAAACCGCGCCCACCTTTGCCTGTAATTTTAACCGGCTCTTTATCGAAGGGTACAACACGACATTCCAAGTTTCGCTGGCCAACAGTGGCGCGGCACCGATCGAGCAGATCGTGATTCAACTGGAATGTGGCGCGTGGGAGAAGCACATCGAGCGCAGATTCGCGCGCGTCGCACCCGGCGGGCGGCAGGTGCTGACGCTCGATGCGATGCCGGCACGAGCGGGAAATTTTCTTTTGAATTGCGCGATCAAGCTCGTGACCGGCGGCCGGCAACTGGCCTACATGAGCTCGCCGAACCCGACCGTGACGGTGATGACGAAGCCCGACGCGCAGCACATGGTGGTGAACATCAGCAACAGCGTGACCGGCTCCCATTCCGGCGCGAACTCGGGCCTCGGCGCGGAGATTCGCGGCGGCGACCTGAACGTGAAGGACCTGATCAGCAAGGACGCGATCAAGTCGGTCAACGATCTGCTCGGCGCGGAAATGCCGGATCATTTCGAGACGGTGGACCTTATTCTCGATTCCGAAATGAGCGTGACCTCGGTGGAGGAATTCAAGGCGCTCGATAAGCTGGCGCTAACCATCCCGCGCGAATTCATCGGCTTTGTGCAGCCCGGCTCGATTATGAAACTGGTGCCCGTGGTGGAACACGGCGCCATGCCGACGATGCTTCCGGTGCATCTCATCGCGCGCCCGGTTTTCCGCCTGGGCCGGCGTCAGGACCAATCCGACATGGTGACGTGGTTCCTGCCGCGCAGCCCCGCGAACGACGGTAAGACGAAGCGCATCAGCAGCGTCCACGCCTCGCTGGAATTGCGCGGAAAATCGTTCTGGCTGCTCGACAACAACACGCCCAATTACACGACATTCGACACCACGCGCGTGACCGCCGACGAGCCGATCGAGTTCAATCGCCGTGGCATCATTGGCCTGGCCGGCGAGTATTTTATCGATGCGCTGCCCTTCGCCTGCAACGACCCGAAGGGTCCGTCGATTTCCAACATCCGCGCGTGGTCCGGCCCGCAGCAGACCGCCGAGCGACCGACTTCGGGCGCCGTCCGTTTCCTACCGACGAACACGGATCTCGCGTTTCACGATGCGGTCTGGCTTCCATCCGACGGCACGTTCGGCACGAGCCGCGCGAACCCGATCGTGATGAACGCGCCGGGCCTCGCGGAAATTCAGGGTCGCTTCCATCACTGGCGCGGCTGTTTCTGGCTGGAAAATCCGATCGGCAACAATATGGTCCGCCTCGCCGGCGTGACGCTGAAGTCGAACGACATGGTGCCGCTAGTGAACGGCATCATCCTGGAGCTCGGCCCGACGAAGATGCGGGTGGAGGTCCTCTCGTAGTGCGCGATTCGAAAAGGTAGCCGGCGCAGGCCCTTGCCCCGGAGCGTCGCGTCCGGGACGCCTCGATATCCGAATTAAAAAGGACGCGCTTTTTAGTGCAAACACACGAGTCGTCGCGCGTGCTCGCGCAACGACTCCGGCGCAAGGGCCTGCGCCGGCTACCTTCCTAAAACCTACCGCTTTGGACACGCCAACTGCTGGTCCGGCGACTTATGATCCAGCACATCATCTCCGGCATTGGCCTTCGTTGGGATCGGCGCAGGCTCGGGCGTGCTGATGACCTCGATATCTCCATCGTCGCTACGGTCGGCTTCGCCGGGGTTGACCGGGCCTGTTTGTGCGAAGGATCTCGTGGCCAAGCCCAGCGCACCGAGGGCCAAAAGAAACGCGATGAGTTTTTTCATAAATATCCTAGTCGACGATAATATAGATCGGCTGGCTCTTCACCGCGTGCTGGACCTTCGTTTCATCCAGCGGGGATTTGGGTGCAAACCCGTCATCGTCGAGCCAATCGCGATGGACAAACCCGCCCACCGTCTTGCCGCGACCGATCGCCTTTAGGATAAACAGGCGGCGCCCCTCATGCTTCTGGATGATGAGCTGGACGACGCTGTTCGCCTCGGGCGGAAGATAGAACCACCACTGCGACGAACTGCTGGTCAGGGGCGCGTCATAGATGACACGCGTCTCATCGAGGCTGAATTTCAGCACGCGGCGCGCGTCCGTTTTCGGCTCATCGGGCGTGACTTTTTGCACCACCGTTTCCTCGGCGGAAAAGGTGTCCTGTGCGTGGGCCGCTGCGCCCAGCAGCGAGAGGGAAAACAGCCCGCACGCGATGATGGGGGAGAGACTTTTCATAGAGATACCCGATAGATAAGGCAAACGGCGTGCCATGACGATGAATTGGATTTGAAGATCGACTTGGAACGGAATCTGCCAAACCTTCTAAGATATGAACGCCCGTTTGTGGAGTCTAATCGCGAAGAATGCTCCCAGCGGCTCACCCACCAGTTTTCCGTTGGGCGAAACCGCGGTGACGTTGGGCCGCGCCACGGCGAATGAAATTTCGCTGCCGGACAACTCGCTTTCGCGGCGCCACGCGGAGTTTACCGCCACTGCGACCGGCGTGCAACTGCGCGACTTGGGAAGCCGCAATGGCGTGAAGGTGAACGGCGTCCCGCGCACCGCTGCCGTCTTGCAGGACGGCGATCAATTGCAGATCGGCATTTATGCATTCGAAGTGAAAGCCGGCCCCGCCTCGACCGCAAACAAGGCGCGCGTGGAGATGAACGTCGCCCCTAAAGACGCGGCGAATCTCGAACTGACCGTAAGCCATCAGAACGTGCTGCCCGAGGCGGCGAAGGACCGCGAGCTTTCGATTCTCTATCACGCTGCGTTCTGGATCACCGAATCGACCGACGAGGCCGCGCTGGACAAACGCCTCGCCGCGTTGCTGCGCGATGGGCTGCAGGTGGAGGAAGCACAAATCTTCGGCGCGGACGGCACGCTGAAGGAATTTTCCGGCCCGAGCGCGAGCAAGCCGGTGATCAAGCTCGGCGATTTCATCAAGGCCCAATTTCAGTCGATTACCGACGCGCATATTTTCTGGGGCCGCGATCTGGCGCGACATCAACAGCGCATCGGCAATTTCAATTACCTCGTCGCGCCGTTGCGGAGTGGCCCGGCGACGGTCGAGCCCGCCGGCTTCATCGTGCTGCTGCGGCCGGTCGATTGGCGCGAGTTCGTTTCCACTGACCGCGTGCTGCTCCAGGCCGTGGGCCAGCTTTGGTCGCGCGGCGTCACGAAGTCGCGCACGATCACCCATCTGCGCGAGGAGAATCGCGACCTCCGCCGCCAAGCCCATCGCTCCACGCTGCTGGGCGAGAGCAAGCAGATGCAGACGCTGCGCCACTCGTTGGAGCGCGCCGCCGCCACGAAGGTCACCGTGCTGCTCGAGGGCGAAACCGGCAGCGGCAAAGAGGTCGTCTCGCAATACCTGCACGAACAAAGTCCGCGCCACGCCGCCGCGTTCGTCAAAGTCAACTGCGCCGCGATCCCGGACGGCCTGATCGAGAGCGAGCTTTTCGGCCATGTGAAGGGCGCCTTCACCGACGCGAAGGGGGATCGCGCCGGGAAATTCTCGCAGGCCCACGGCGGCACGCTGTTCCTGGATGAAATCGGCGAGATGCCGCTCTCCGTCCAGGCCAAGGTCTTGCGCGCGCTGGAGAACGGCGAGATTGAGCCGCTCGGCTCCGAGAAAGTGACGAAGGTCGACGTGCGCATCATCGCCGCGACCAACCGCGACCTCAACGCCATGGTGGGCCGAAAGGAATTCCGGCAGGACCTCTATTACCGGCTCAACGTGCTCAAGATTCCCGTGCCTCCGCTGCGCGATCACCTCGACGATCTCGACGCGCTAGCGACCTCCTTCCTCAACAACTTTTGCGCCGAGAACGGCCTCGCCGCGCTTAGCTTCACGCCCGCCGCCATCGGCGCGCTGAAAAAACATCCCTGGCCCGGCAACGTGCGCGAGCTGCGCAACGTCGTCCAGCGCGTCGCCATCGCCGCCAGCGGCCCGGCCATCACGCCTGCGGAAGTATTAGCGCAGTTGCGGGAATCGGGTCTTTCCTAGCACGCGCACTCATGATTTTCGTCCGGGATTGCCGAAACGGGCGCGCCTGCTAATCTGAAGATATGCCCGATTTTGATTATCAGTTGGTTGTCATTGGTAGTGGTCCCGGTGGTTATGTGGCGGCGATTCGTGCCGCGCAGCTTGGCCTGAAGACGGCCATTGTGGAGAAGGACAAGACGCTCGGCGGCACGTGCCTGAACGTCGGCTGCATCCCGAGCAAGGCGCTGCTCGCCTCGACGGAGCATCTCCATTTTGCCAAGGAGCGCTTTGCCGCGCATGGCATCATCGCGGGCGATATCAAGGTGGACCTCGGCACGATGATGAAACGCAAGCTGGGCGTGGTCGACAAGCTGACCTCGGGCGTTGCCTACCTGATGAAGAAAAACAAGATCGAGGTGGTGAAGGGCCTCGGCAAGCTCGTCGATGGCAACACGGTGGAAGTGACCGGCGACGATGGCGCGAAGAAGACGCTGAAGGCGCAGACGATTTTGCTGGCGACGGGCAGCGTGCCGGTCGAGTTGCCGTTCCTGAAATTTGACGGCAAAAAGGTGATCAGCAGCGACCAGGGCATCGCGCTGGAGAAAATTCCGAAGAAGCTGCTCGTCATCGGCGCGGGCGCGATCGGGCTGGAGCTCGGCTCTGTCTGGGCGCGACTCGGCGCGGAAGTGACGGTGATCGAATTCCTGCCGCGCATCGCGGCGATCGGGTTCGATGCGGAAACGTCGAAGATTTTGCAACGCAGTTTCGAGAAGCTCGGAATGAAATTCGAGCTGAGCACGAAGATCGAGTCGGCCCAGGTCAGCGATGCCGGAGTGGACTTACAGGGCGTGCAGGGCGACAAGAAAGTCACCTACAGCGGCGACCTCGTGCTCGTTTCCGTGGGACGCAAGCCTTTCACGACCGGCCTCGACCTCGACAAGGCGGGCGTCAAGTTGACCAACCGCGGGCGCATCGCCGTGAACGATCACTGGCAGACCAGCGTGCCGACCGTCTACTCCATCGGCGACGTGATCGACGGCCCGATGCTCGCGCACAAGGCGCATGAGGAAGGCGTGGCCGTGGCGGAGCGGATCGCGGGCAAGCCGGGCCATGTCAATTATGGGATTATCCCCGGAGTTATTTATACCGCGCCAGAAGCGGCCAGCGTGGGCCTCACCGAGGACGAGGCGAAGGAAAAGGGCATCGCGGTGAAGGTCGGCAAATTCAATTTTACCGCAAATGGCCGCGCCATCGCGAACGACACGACCGAGGGTTTCGCAAAGATCATTGCCGATGCAAAAACCGACAAGGTGCTGGGCGCGCACATCGTGGCCAGCAACGCGTCGGAGTTGATTGCGGAGACGGTGCTCTTGATGGAGTACAGCGGCAGCTCCGAAGATTTGGCGCGGACGATCCACGCGCACCCGACGATGTCCGAAGCGGTGAAGGAAGCGGCGCTGGCGGTGGATAACCGGATGCTGAGCGCGTAGTTTCCGCTACCTCTTCTTTTTCAACCGCCGCTGTAATAGCGCGAGCACCGCCGCCTCCGCGGGCTTCAGCTTGCTCAGCGACTTGCTGAGCTTGCCCGCAATCTGTTCTTTGATCGCCGCAAAGTCTTCCCCATCCGTGTAAGCCGTGATCACCTCGGGGTGCACATAACATTTGCGGCAAACCGCAGGCGTGTTGCCCAAAATCTTCGACACGCCTTCAATCACCATGCCGATGTTCTTCTTCGCCTGCGTCTGGGACGTTACCGCCTCGACTTCCTGAAATGCGGTGCATGCGAGAACGGTCCCGATCCACGTGCGGAAATCCTTCGCCGTAAAATCGCTGCCCGTGATTTCGCGCAGGTACGCATTCACGTCGGCCGACTCGATGTGGCCCGCCGGCTTGCCGTTTTCCGTGTAGGTGAAGAGTTCCTGCCCCGGCAAATCCTGGCAGGCTCGAATGATCTTCGCGAGGCGCGGATCGTGCAGCGTGATGTCGTGGTGCTTCCCGCTTTTGCCTCGAAAAGAAAAGGCGATGTCGGCCTTTTTCACCTCAACATGGCGATTGCGCATCGTGGTCAGGCCGTAGGATTTATTTTCTTTCGCGTACTCGTCATTGCCGACGCGGATCACCGTCGTCTCCAGCAGGCGAACAACGGTCGCGACGATCTTTTCCTTGCTCATGTCCTTGCGGCGCAGATCGGCCGCGACCCGGCGGCGAATCTTCGGCAGCACGCGCGCGAACTCGAGCGTGTGGCCAAACTTGGTCTCGTCGCGCTGCTGGCGCCAGTAGGGATGATAGCGGTACTGCTTTCGCCCGCGCGCATCGCGGCCCGTCGCCTGCACATGGCCGTTATCGAGCGTGGAAATCCACACGTTTTCATAGGCCGGGGGAATCGCCAGCCGCTTGATGCGGCCCAGCGTTTTCTTGTCCCGAATCATCGAGCCATTGGGGCGATGATAGGTGAAATCTTTTCCCTTCCGGCGGCGCGTGATGCCGGGGCGATCGTCCGATGTGTAGCGCAGGCCAGCCGCGCGGGCTTCTTGCACAAGTTCCTTCGGCGCCGTCGCTGATCCATTTTTCATTTGGGTAACATGCCTTTGTTCGCGAGTGCCTCCGCGAGGAGATGTTTGCCATCCGATTCGACGATTGTGTTATGACCCACGATGATCCGGTCAAAGTCGCGCGTCATCAACTCGCGCACCGAGCGATCGTAAGCCGCGCGATCCTCGATCTGCATCGGGTAAAGCCGCGCGGAATCGGGATGCGCCTTGACGCCCATCACCGTCTTGCGGAAAAACGTCGTCCACCAGGAAGCAGGCCCGAAGTTAAAAACCAAGTCGGCAACGATCAATGTGCGCGTCGGCGTGTGGAGAAAAACGTGCTCCTTCACGGCGGGCATGCCGTCGATGAGCAGCACTTCCACCTCCGGCGCCCACGCGGCGGGAGCGGGCAGCAGCGGCTTGATTTCCAGCGCGGCGGCATCCGAAAAGCCCTCGGGCGCGAGGTAGGGAAGATCGCCGAAGACTTGGCGCGCCTGTTTGGAGAACGTGTCGTGCCGCAGCATCGTGTCGACCATCCATGCGGGCTGACCAAGCAATTTGATTTCCACAAAATCCGCAGGAGTGAACGGGCCCGTGGAGTGGATGATCAGTTCACCGCTCTTCAGGCGTATGAACGTGACCACGCGGTCCTGATGACCGCCACCCAAGCTAAGCGGATATTGTTTGATCCAAAGATTCTCGGCGACTCGCTGCATGAGGGAAAGTACGCTAGGGTCCTCTTCGCGCCAGCGACTTTGTGCAGATGCGATGCGATTCCCGTTCACCAAAATTAATCTCTAATTGTAACGAATACCCATGAGCCCGCCCGACAATTCTCCGCCCGAAGTTCTCTTTGAAAGCCGGCATCTGCGTTTGCTAAAGCGGGGCCACTGGGAATATGTGGAGCGGCCCAGGACGAGCGGCATCGTGGCGATTCTGGCCATCACGGACGCAAGCGAAATCGTGCTGGTCGAGCAGTATCGCATTCCGGTGCAGAGCCGCGTGATTGAAATCCCGGCAGGGCTGGCGGGCGATATTGCCGGTTCCGAAAGTGAGGAGCTGGCCGAGGCCGCGCGGCGCGAGTTGCTGGAGGAAACGGGCTACGATGCCAAGAAGATGGATTTTCTGACGCAAGGCCCGCCCTCCGCGGGGCTATCGACGGAAGTGGTAACGTTTTTTCGCGCGCGAGGATTGACCAAAGTCGCGGAGGGTGGCGGGGATGACTCGGAGGATATCCAGGTTCATGTGGTGCCGCTAGCCGATTTGGATTCGTGGATCAAGGCACGCGAGCGCGAAGGTTGCTTGGTGGATTATAAAGTTTACGCGACGCTTTATTTTGCGAATAAGAATGCGCCCGAAATGAGAAGGTAGCCAGCGCAGGTCCTACGCGGGCTACCTTTGACGCGATACCAACATTCGATTACCACGGCACCGTGGCCATGAAATCATTGTACTGCTTTTGCGCCGCGTCGATCTGCGCCTGCGTGATGACCGGCTCATTCTCGATCGCGCTGATCTGCTCGTCGTAGGAGGCGATCTCGGCCCGCTTGTCCGCGATGGACCCCGCCAGCGAAGTCGAGCTGCCAGTGAAGACGTTGAACAAGCCCGTCGCGACCGACCCGGCATTGTAGCCGTCGAGCTTCTTTTGCGCGGCGGCGCGCAGCGATTTCAGGTGCGCGATGCGTCCCGCCCGATTGCCTGAGCCGCTCTTCATCTCGTTTAGCTTGTCGGTCAGCGAGACCAGCGTGTCGCGCTCGTGCACGAATTTATTTTGCAGCGTCTGGAAATCGGGATCGTTCGCCATGGTCGCATCCTGGTTGGCCATCGCGGCGAACACCTTGATCTGCGCATTCAGCGCGTCTTCCTTCGGCGCCACGCGCGTGGCCACTTCCGCCATCGCCATCTGGATGCGCGGGTCGCCCGGATTCTTTTGGTCAAACGCCTTCAGCCCTGCCACCGCCGCGACCGGATCGCCACTACGGCTGGCCATGATGGCGGCGTCGCGCTCCTGCTGGTAACCGCCGAGCGCGCTGGAGAAAAGCGCCCAGATTTCATCCGCGCGCTCCTTCGGCATTCCGGCCGTCAGCACCTGCAAATGATAGAGCGCCGCGCCCAGCTTCTTTGCATAAATCAGGTTTTGAATTTGCGCGACGGCCTGCGTTTCGCTGAGGTCCGGCGCAGCGGTGGTCGGCGCGGCGGCTTGGGCAGCCTGGGCCTTCGCCTCGGCATCCGCGGCAATTTTCTTTTCATCCTCGAGCTGCTGCGCCAGCGCGGCCTTCTCGGCATTGCTCTTGGCTTCCTTGACCGACTCGGCCAGCTCGTCCGCTTTTTCCTGCTCCAACGCGGCGGCGATCACGGCGCTTTCGAGTTGCTTTTGCGCCAGAAGCGCCTGCTCCGCTTTCACGGCCGG
>CAZZWT010000041.1:0-9936 GCA_964657775.1 uncultured Candidatus Methylacidiphilales bacterium
ACACGCTTGCGCAACGTCGCGCGGGTGACGCCGAGCAGCTTCGCCGCCTGCACCTGATTGCCGGAGGTCTCGGCCAGTGCGCGGACGATGAGTTCGCGCTCGGCGGCGGGCAGAAGTTTGAACTGTTTGTCACTGCGGGCGAAATGGAAGAGCGTCTCGATCGCGTTGGCCAGTGTGGTTTTGCTCAGGTCGCCGGATGGCGCGGAGCTCGTCGCGGGCGCGGCGACAGTCGAGGCATCAGCGGCGGGCACGGCGGCGGAGAAAACGGGGCGCGCAATTTCGGCGGGAGCACCCGTGCGGGCGCCGCGCGAAATTTCTTCCGGCAAATTCGCCAGCGTGATGGTGTTGCCGGAGGCGAGCACCATCGCGCGCTGCACGCAGTTCTCCAGCTCGCGCACGTTGCCGGGCCAGCTCGAGCGCTGGATCGCCGCCATCGCCTCGTCGGCGATCTGGCTCGGGCCGCCCGGATTTTTCAGCCGGAACTTGTTGATGAAATAGGCCACGAGCAGCGGAATATCGGTCGGCCGTTCGCGCAGCGGCGGCAGTTGCACGCGCACCACGTTCAGCCGATAAAACAAATCCTCGCGGAATTCCTTCCGCTGCACCGCCTGCCACAGGTCCTTGTTCGTCGCGGCGATGATGCGCACGTCGGTCTTGATCGTCAGGTTGTTCCCGACGCGCGAGATCTCGCCCTCCTGCAGCACGCGCAGGATTTTCGTCTGCGTGGTCATCGGCATGTCGCCGATTTCATCCAGGAAAATGGTGCCGCCGTCGCACTGCTCGAACTTGCCGATGCGCTGCGCCAGCGCGCCGGTAAACGCGCCCTTCTCGTGGCCGAAGAGCTCGCTCTCGAGCAGGTTCTCCGGAATCGCCGCGCAGTTGATCGCGATGAACGGCTTCGCCGAGCGCGAGCCATTCTGGAAAATCGCGCGCGCCACGAGTTCCTTACCCGTGCCACTTTCGCCCGTGATCAAAATCGTCGTGCTGGTCGGCGCGACCTGGCCGATGAGCTTGTAAACCTGCTGCATCGCCGGCGAGTTGCCGACGATGGTCTGGTTGCTTTCCTCCGCGTTCAGCTTGGTCGGGAACGCCACGATCTGCTTCATCGCCTTCGCCGCCGCCAGCGCCTCGGCCAGCAACTGCTTCAGGTGCGGGATGTCGAACGGCTTCAGCACGTAGTCGTACGCGCCGCGCTTCATCGCCTCGATCGCGGTCTGCGAGGTGCCGTAGGCCGTCATCATGATGATGACCTGCTTCGGGTTGATCTGGCGCAATTCCTTCAGCGTATCGAGCCCGCTCTGCTGGCCCATGCGGATGTCCATGACGATCAAGTCCGGCAGGAACTTGCGCGCCATCTTGATGCCCTCGTCGCCCGATTCCGCGCACTCAATGGTGAGCGGTTCCTTCTCCAGCAACCGGCGGAAGGAGTAGTGCACATCCTTCTCATCATCGATGATGAGGACGGTCTGGCGATCTTCGGCGGCGGGCGGGGGCGTGGGCGCGCTGTGGGAATGGGATTTGCGGTCGCTCATAAGGTAAGTGCCTTTTTGTTATCACGGCGGGCGACGAAGATGAGGCCGAACATGGCGACGAAATAGGATCCATCCGCCAGCAGCAGTTGCCAGTTGAAGCTGCTTTCGCGGGCAGCTGCAGCTTCGGATCGATCCCAAAGATCAGTTCTATGCGCTTGCAGGGCCGTCCCCTCAGGTGAGTGGAAAAGCTGATGAGGTGGCGTCTTGCTGATGGTCGCATCGACCGCGTACATCTGCTGAAGAAATTGCCTGCTCTCATTATGGGCCGCCATCATGGCGCGAAAGATGTAGGCAATATTCAGCATGAAAACGCAAATGATGACAACGAGCAGCACTTGTCCGAAAGAGACCTTCCGAATTTTAGGCGATTCGGTCATGCTCCTCATTATCCCCTTATAACGGCCGACCCACCGCAGTAATAAACGGTTTCAGTTCCTCGACCAACTTCGCATAAAGCGTAAAGTCGACCTGCTGCTGGCCGTCGCTCCACGCCTCGGCCGGGTTCGGGTGCACCTCGATGAGGAGCCCGTCCGCATTCAGCGCGGCGGCGGCCTTGCACAATTCGAGCACCATGTCGGCCCTGCCGCAGCCCTGGCTCGGGTCGATGATCACAGGCAGGTGCGATTCCTTCTTGATCGCGGCCACAGCACCGAGGTCCAGCGTATTGCGCGTGTAGGTCTCGAAGGTGCGAATGCCGCGCTCGCAGAAAAGGACGTTCTTGTTGCCTTGCGCCAGCACATACTCGGCGGCCAGGAGCCATTCCTCGATCTTCATGCTCAGGCCGCGCTTCAGCAAAATCGTCTTCCCGCTCCGGGCCGCCTCGGTGATGAGGGCGAAATTCTGCGCATTGCGCGCGCCGATCTGCAGGATGTCCGCATGCTCGGCCACCAGCTCCACGTCGCGCTCGGAGAGCACTTCCGTCACGATGCCCAGGTCGTATTCCTTCTTCGCCTGCGAGAGAAGGCGGAGGCCTTCCTTGGCCAGACCCTGGAATTCATAGGGCGAGGTGCGGGGCTTGAACGCGCCGCCGCGCAGGAAGGTCGCGCCGCTGGCCTTGACCGCCTTGGCCGTGGCCATGAGCTGCTCCTCGCTCTCCACGGAGCAGGGGCCGGCCATGAAACAGAACTTCTTGCCCGCGCCGATTTCCTGGTTGTGGACCTTGACGACGGTGTCTTTCTCCAAGCCCTTCTTCACCTCACGGCTGACGAGCTTGTAGCGCTTCTGCACGCGGTGGACATGCTCGACCTGCGGCCAGGAGGAAAGGGTCTCGAGCGACTGGTGGGTGTTTTCGTCGCCGATGGCGGCGATGACCGTCTGCACCTTGCCATGGATGGGGCGCGGCTCGTAGCCCAGCTTTGCGACCTCCGCGATCACTTTTTCGATTTCGGCGAATTCAAGATTAGGTTTTAAAACAACGATCATAGGGGAGCCGGAAAAGGGTATTCCGGGAAGGTCAAAAGTAGGGGATGCGGCGGTGGGAAGCAATGGGAAAGTCCGAGGAGGGTAGTATCCTGCGGGGGAAGCAGGCGAACAGAGTTATTCCGGATCGGGCACAACGCGAATGGAATCGAGACTGAAATCGGGCGGAAGAGGTGACTGGTCGGTCTTGGCGCGGGCAATGTCGCGCAGTGCGCCGATGTCCGATCGATCCTTGTCGCGTACCGAGCCAGCCTTTGTTTCGATGAGGGCCGTCGCTTTTAGGAAGGGAACCTGCACGCCGGATTTTAGCTTATGATATCCAACGAAAGGCGCAAAATCTGCCAAGGTCTTCCCGCTCAACTGGACAAAAATATCCAAATCGAAATCTTCTACAATCCGTACGGCCCCTGGTTCGTTCGTTAGATCAGCTGGCGTCAGGTCCTTGCCATGACCTTCTCCGAATTCGGCGAGACATTTGGAAAGTCGGGCGATGTTTTCCGGCGAATGATCAATCAGGATATCCACGTCTACCGTCGTGCGAACAAAGCCGTTAAGACAGACGGCCAAACCACCCGCCAAGGCAAATTTAACCTGAGCGGCGACGAGACTTTCCAATAACCCTTCGTACGAGGTAATCATCGTTGGAAAGTTTAACGCCCAGCTTTTCTAGTTGCTCGTTCAGCCATCGGACTTCCTCGAATACGGTTCTTTCCGTTCGCCTGCGTCCGATCGTTTTGCGAATCAGTTCCGTTTCCACGCTTATACGGTATATCAGAAAATCTCGTAAGTTAAATCAATTTGCCACGGCGTGGACAGATGGCTTGGGCTGAAGTAAACCTTCTCCATCCTATGAGCGTTATTCGACGTGGATTGGTTCTGGCAATCGTGGCGGGGTGTTTGCTGCTCGCTGGCGTTGGCGCAGCACGGGCCGTCGCCGCGACCAACACCGATGCGCCAAAGGTCCCCGCCCCGCCCCAGCCCGTGCCAACGGGAAATCTGTTCGATGACAATTCACTTTGCGAAGTCGCCATCTATCTTTTACCCGACAGCAAGGGCAAGCCGGACGAGGCCCTCGCCAAGGTGCTGGCCGCGCAGAAATTTCCGTGGGTGCGGGTGACAGGATTTCCCAAGTCGGTGACCAAGCCCACGCTCTACACAAAATTGATCACGGACGTGCCCACCTCTTATAAGGCGCCGAGTCGCGACGCATTGCAATATTTCGGGCGCGGGATTTCCCAGCAGCAGGCGGAGCAATTACAAACTTGCCAACAGGCCTACCTGGTCGATTTTCTTTACCCATCGAGCGAGGTATGGCAGGCCTTAAAATCGGCCAACGCAGTGGCCGGGGCGCTCGGCCAGGAAATGAACGGGCTGGTCTGGGACGAGGCCACGCGCGAAATGTTTTCGCCTGAGGAATGGACCAAACAGCGGATCGCATCCTGGACCGGCGACGGCGTGCCCGACGTGTCGAAGCAAATCACCATTCACGCCTATAAGGACGGCGACTATGTGCGCGGCATCACGCTCGGTCTGTCGAAAGTGGGGCTGCCGGACGTGGTGGTGTCGGATTTCGTCTGGTCCGATGACAAGCAGGTCGGGAACTTGATCGACCTCGTCGCGCAAGCGTTGGCGGAGGGGAACGAGCTCTCCGCGCCGGGCCAGTTCGATCTTGATATCAGCAAGATCAAGAATGCGGAAATCCGGAATCGCATCACGCTGCTCTCGAATGCGACCTCCAAGGCGCCGCTGGGGCTGGTGCTGGGCGTGCCGGAAAAAGGCGACCCCGATAATCGGCTGATCGAGATTACCTTCGATCGCGTGGCAGGCGCGGATGTCCACACGCGGCAGGATACGTTGCTCGGGTCGCTCTACGGCTCGGAGAACAAGGCCAAGGCCATTCGACACAACGCGGAGCTGCTCGCTGCCAGCCAGAAGGCCAGGGACAAGCTGCCGGCCTTGCGCGACGCATTTGCGAAAGGCTTTGCGCCGGGTGAATTTATTCAGGTGAAAGAGCCGTTCCCGACGCCGGATGGCCGCACGGAATGGATGTGGGTCGAGGTGCAAACCTGGAAGGGCGATGCCATCCACGGCATGTTGAAGAACGAGCCGTTCTACATCCCCACCTTGCACGGCGGCCAAATGGTGGATGTTTCGCAGGCGGATGCCTTCGACTACATCCATACATTCCCGGATGGGCACGAAGAAGGCAACGAGACAGGGACCATCATCGAAAAGATGCAGGAAGCCGGTAAGTAGAAATCAAGGCAGCGGGCCGTTCGGGGGGACAATCGGCAGAGTCAGTCACCGGCGGCTCAGGATCGCCGCTAAATTTTCAAAATTCGCCTGCGTTAGCTAAATTCGCTAAAAAGATTGGAAATTTAGCGAACCTTGGAAATCACTTCCCGGGCGACAGGGCCTGGAGCGCCTTCGGGTCGTTCGGGGCGAGTTGGAGGACCCGCTGGAAGGTCGCGCGCGCCTCGGCGGTTTGGCCGGACTGGAGTTGGGCGCTGCCGAGGTTGTCGAGGGTGGACGGGTTGTTGGGCGTGATCTCGAGCGCGGCGGTGAAGGCGGCGATGGCCTCGGGGAAGCGGTGGCTTTGGGCGAAGGCAATGCCCTCGTTGTCGAGGGCGAGGGCGTAGTTGGGCCGCAGCGCAAGGGCTCGCTGGAATTGCGCGATCGCCTCGGGGATGCGGTTGGTCTGGAGAAGCGCGATGCCCTTTTGGTTAGAGATGTCGGCGTCGGTGGGCGCGAGGGCGAGGGCGCGGTCGTACTCGGCGAGGCCGTCGTCGATGCGATCCGTGGCGACGAGCGCGCGCCCGAGATTGAAGTGGAGCTGGGCGCGGTTGGGGCGGAGTTGCAGCGCGGCTTGGAAGTGCGGGACGGCGTCCGCGGGGTGGTCGAAGAGCAGCGCCTTGGCAAGGTTGTCCTGCGCCATCCAGTTGTTGGGGTTGTGCTCCACGGTGTAGCCCCAGAGGGTGGCTTCATTCGTGTAGGCGGTGGCGTAGGCGCGGGACTCGAAGGCGAGCAGGGCGACCAGCGCGGTGACGGAGGCGGTGACGAGGAGGCGCGCGGCGGCAGGAGCCTGCTTCTCGATTTGCCCGAGGGCGGCGACGGCGAGGCCGATAAGCCCGATGATGGGGATGTAGAGAAAGTGGTCCATGACCCAGGTGAACTTCATGTAGGACGCCGGCTTGAAGCCGAGGAACGGCGCGATGAAGAGCAGGAAGAAGCCGAGCCCGAGCAGCGCGTGGCGGCCCCACGTCGCGCGCCTTTGCCACAGGAAAACCAGCGCGGTGGCGAGGGCGAGCCAAGGTAGGTAACTGATCGCAGAGGCCGGATCGAGTTCCCACTGCGGGTAGCCGGGCAGCAGATTCACGGGCCAGAAGCAGTGGGCGAAATAGACGCCGAGCGATTGCCCGGCCAGCACAACGCGCGCGGGCCACGCGATGGCGGGATCAGGTTCCGGCGTGACGGCGAGGTTCTGGAAATACCACTGGCCGCAAAGCAGCGTGAGGGAGCCGAGGATCAGCGCCACGGCGAAGAAGGGGACGCTGGCGCGGACATCGGCGGAGGCGATGCGGCCCCGTTTCCACCACGCATAGAGTAAGATAAGCGCCGGGAAGGGCGAGACGGTCATCTTGCAGAGCATGGCGGCGGTGAAGAGAAGCAGCGCGCGGGCGTAATCGAGCGGGGCCTTGCGCTCCTCGTAGTCGATCCACGCGCAGAGGGCGAGCAGGAAGGGAAGCAGCGAGAGCGTGTTCTTGGTCTCGACGATCCACGCCACCGAATCGACGCAGGCCGGATGCACGGCGAAGATCAGCCCGCCCAGCCACGCCTTGCGCAGGCCGAGTTTCGCCAGCAGTCGCCAGACGAGCAGCGCATCGACGATATGCAGCGCAAGGGTGACGAGGTGGTAGCCGAGCGTGTCGCTGTCGAAGAGGTGCCACTCGAGCCAGAGGAGCGTTTCCTGGATCGGATAATATTCGACCCAAATGCCGGGGTGAAACCAGAAGCTCGCGAGCCCCGCGCCGGTGCGCAGCAGCGGGTTGTTGGTGATGTACCAGTCGTCGTCCCACAGCCAGTCGCCGTGAAACGCGGGCGCATAAACCCAGAGTGCGGCGGCGATGATCAGCGCGATGCGGAGCAGGACCGATTGGATCGCGTCTGGCGGCGGCTCTGCGGGATTATCCGCGCGCTTCTGTCTCGAGCGTTTCGCCATGGTTGCTTGTGATTTAACAGGTCGGCACCGAAAACAGAAGGGGAAGAATTGTGACGGAATAAACGAGGAGGTCAAATGAGGAGGGGCCGCTCCAGACTTCGCTACCTGCCTCCCCCTTTTGCAGGGCGCTCGATTCAAATTGCTACAGCCCTTCTTGCCGGTCGCATCTTCAACTCCTACCGGCGCGCAGGCGGTCCCCGCAAGCATCTCATCCCGGATTTCCTGATCGGCGCCCATGCCTTGCTGCCAGCAGATCAACTGGCCGCGACCGATCAAGGCTACCTCCCGGCGTTGCTTTCCCAAGCTGCGGGTCATCGGTCCCGGTCGATCGAAAAGCCATTAGGCTCGCTTGCAGATGCGGACTTCCTCCTAAAAAGAGGGCCTCCTCGCTGTTTTCAGTGGCAATGTGGCACGGGGCTTGTTAATTGGTTTAGCATGCCTGTCACTTCGCCTGGACTTAAGGGGATCGTCGCCGCCACCACCCGTCTCAGTGACGTCATGGGGGAGGAAGGCATTCTGGTTTATGCCGGATACAACATCAACGATCTGGCCGGCCACGTTAGTTATGAGGAAGTGGTCTATCTCCTCTGGCACGACGAGTTGCCGAATAAAGAGCAGCTCGCCAAGCTAAAGTCCGATCTCCGCGCCGCGCGCACGCTGCCGGCGGGCGTAGTCGAATTCCTCAAGACCGCGCCGAAAGATGCGAACGTCATGGACGTCCTGCGCACCGGCGTTTCCATGCTGGGCCTCTACGATCACGCGCCGGTCGGTCCGCAGACACCGGATCAACTGCTGCCGCGCGCCATTTCGCTGACGGCCAAGGTCAGCGTCATCATCGCCTATTTCCACCGGGCTCGTCAGGGCAAGTCGCTGCCGCCAATCCGCACCGATCTCGATGAGGCGGCGCACTTCCTCTATTTGATCAATGGAGAAGAGGCCGGACCTAAAGCCGTGAAGACGCTCGACCTGGCCTACGTGCTCCACGCCGATCACGGGTTCAACGCCTCGACCTTCTCCGCGCTGGTGACGACCTCCACGCTTTCGGATATCTACTCCGCGGTGACCACGGCCATCGGCTCGCTGAAGGGCCCGCTCCATGGCGGCGCCAATGAGGCCGTGATCCACATGCTGCAGGAAATCGGCACGCCGGATAAGGTCGATGACTGGGTCCACGGGAAGTTTGCCAAGAAGGAAAAGATCATGGGCATGGGCCACGCCGTCTACAAAGTGCTGGACCCGCGCGCACCCCACCTCAAGGCTATGGCGACGGCGCTGACCCAGGAACTGGGCGAAACCAAGTGGGTGGAGATGAGCGACCGCATTGCCGAGATCGTGAAGAAGGAAAAGAACCTGAACGCGAATGTCGACTTCTACTCCGCCACGGTTTATTACAGCCTCGGGATCCCGACCGACCTCTTCACTCCCATCTTCGCCATCGCGCGCACCTCGGGCTGGACGGGCCACATCATCGAGCAGCTCAAGGACAACAAGATCTTCCGCCCCAGCAGCGAGTACACCGGCTTCCCCGTCGGGAAGAAAGTCGTGCCGCTGGAGCAGCGCTAAAGATTCTCCCAGAGGTGAGGCAGGCTTTGTTTAGAAGCCTTTATCATATGGAGCTTGTCCAGGCCTTCGCGATGGGTAAGGTCGGCCAAACCCAGCGTCCGTTGACAGTCCTTTTTTAACCCATGAACTCGACCACTGCCGAATATCTGGAAGGCGCCGTCCACCATAATCATCCGTTGAGCCCCAAGGGCATTTCGGAGCGGTTGTTCACCTTCTGGTTCAATAGTTTCGTCTACAACCAGATTTGGGAAGACCCGCGCGTGGACCTGAAAGCGCTGGCGCTAACGTCCGAGAGCCGGGTGCTGACGATCTCCTCCGGCGGCTGCAACGTGTTGAATTACCTGATCCACAAGCCGGAGCATATCCACGCGGTGGACCTGAACCGGAGCCATCTTTGTCTGCTCAAGCTCAAGCTGGCGGCGTTGAAGCATTTGCCCAGTTACGAGGATTTCTTTCTCTTTTTCGGCTGCGCGGATGACGAGCTGAACCGATACAATTATTTCAAGTTCCTGGCTCAGCACTTGGACGAGAGCACACGCGCTTTCTGGGAGAAAGGCAGCTGGGTGCGCAAGATTCTTTTTGGGCCCCGCATCAAATATTTCACCAAGAATTTCTACGACTACGCCAAGATGGGCTACTTCATCCGCTTCCTGCACACCATCGCGCGGGTGGGGAAGTTCGACCCGACGCGCCTGCTTTCGGCCACGAGTCGCGCGGAGCAGGAGCAGGTTTTCGAGAAGGACATCGCACCGTTTTTCGACAACTGGTTTGTCCGCGCGACCGGCAACATGCCCGTCATGCTCTACTCGCTCGGCATCCCGCCGCAGCAGTTCAGCGCGATGGAAACGGAGACGCCGGGCGGCCTGGTCGGCATGTACCGCGAGCGGGTGAAGCGCCTGGCCTGCGACTTCCCGATCTCGGACAATTATTTTGGCTGGCAGGCCTTTGGCCGCAGCTATGACCGCGCTTCGCGCTGCGCGATGCCCGAGTATTTGAAGGAAGAAAATTTCCAGACGCTGCGCGAAAATCTCGACCGCGTGACGGTGACGAACACGACGCTGATTGAGCACATGCGCTCGCAGCCGGATGACTCACTGGACCGCTTTGTGTTTCTCGATTCGCAGGACTGGATGCGACCGGAGCAGATCGCGGAGATGTGGACCGAAATCGCCCGCGTGGGCAAGCCCGGCTCGCGCATTGTCT
>CAZZWT010000041.1:9946-14041 GCA_964657775.1 uncultured Candidatus Methylacidiphilales bacterium
GCGGGTTCCATCTGTACGTCATGGAGTCGTAGTCTATTGGGTGGTCCGGGCTACTTGTTGCCCGGATCGTCCCGCTTGGCGGGACGACAGGAAGCGAGTTCGTAAGACCCCGCATGAAATACACCTACACGTCCTCGAAGCTACTCCCCGGCGAAGGCGAATTCCTGCGTGAGCGCGCCTTTACCAAATGGATGTCA
This sequence comes from uncultured Candidatus Methylacidiphilales bacterium, assembly GCA_964657775.1. Classification (GTDB taxonomy): domain Bacteria; phylum Verrucomicrobiota; class Verrucomicrobiia; order Methylacidiphilales; family UBA1321; genus JABDGH01. The sequence continues at coordinate 10,144 of CAZZWT010000041.1, forward strand.
CCCGACTTGCACCAAGCCGCGGCCAAATTCCTGATCAATATTGGCCTCGCCGCGATCTATGCCGAGTGCGGTCCCGACGGCCAGCGCCGCAACATCCTCTGGCATCCACCCGAGCGCACGTTCGAGTTCCGCTCCGGGCGCTCCTTCGAGAGTTTCGAGAAACTCGACCACGCCAACGTCGAGCGCGGCTGGCCGCTGCTGACGCTCCACATCAGCGTCACGCTTCGCTACTCCGCCATCTGGGTTTCGCCGGACCAGTATGAGACGGCGAAGCAGGTCCTCGCGCGCTATGGCATCACGCCGGCGGAGCGGGTGGCGGCGGCTTGATCTTTCGATCGCCGAGGACTACCATTATCTTGTGACTGTTCGCCAGATCATTCAAGAAATCGAGAAGCTCTCGCCCGAAGAGAGGCAGGAGGTCCGCGCCTTCGTGCAGCGGCACATGAAAGAAGATGCGCCTGCGTACCGTTCGTCCACCTCCACGACCGTTCGCTACATGGACGTTGAAACGGCTCGCCCGCTGATCAAAGAAATCTTGACCGAACACTCGGAACTCTTCCGGAAACTGGCTCAATAATTGTGGACGAGCCGGTTTTCCTCGACTTCGCCGTCGTCGAGGAACTTCACAAGCAATCTCTGGAGATATACGGCGGATCTCCAGGAATCCGTGATCAAAGTCTTGTCGAGTCCGCGCTCGGCTCGGCAATGAACACGTACTTTTATGGAAACGGCGATCTGTACGACATTGCCGCAGCCTACGCCTTCCATCTCGCGCAAGCACAAGCCTATCTTGATGGCAACAAGCGGACGGGGGCGGGCGCTGCGCTGCTTTTTCTCCGTGGAAACGGTGTTAGTCGAGTACCGACCGATCTTCAAACCTACAACGCCATGATCGCCATTGCCGAGCGGCGCCTCGACAAAGCGGGCCTGGCGGAAATCTTGCGGCGCGCGGCGGTTTCGCTTCCTTAATTCGCCAGCTTCCGGTTTAGTCTCGGGTTCCCCATGGCCACGACTGAAGAGATGGACGCGATGTATCGCTGGACGCGCTACGTCTACGATTTGACCCGCAAATATTACCTGCTCGGGCGTGACCGGTTGATGGACGAGATGGAGCTTCAGCCCGGCGATCGCGTGCTCGAGATCGGCTGCGGCACGGCGCGCAATCTGATCCGCCTGGCGCGGCAGCGGCGCGACGTCCAATGCTACGGCCTCGACGCCTCGAACGAAATGCTGGCCACTGCCACGGCCAAGGTGAAGGCGCGCCGATTGCAGGACCGCATCACGCTCAAGGTCTGCCTCGCCGAGGAGCTAAGCTACGAGAGGACCTTCGGCCTCGACCTGCCCTTCGATACCGCCTTCTTTTCCTACTCGCTCTCGATGATTCCGACTTGGCCGCAAGCGATCGATGCCGCGCTGGCCAACATCAAGCGCGGCGCGGCCTTTCACGTCGTCGACTTCTGGGACCAGGGGGCGTGGCCCGCGTGGTTCCGGTGGGTGCTGAAGCGCTGGCTCGACCTCTTCCACGTCCACTACCGGCCCGAGCTGCTCGAGTATTTGCAGGACCTCGACAAGAAGGGCGTGGGCACGTTGACGCTGCGTTCCGTGGCGGGACGGTATGCGTATCTGGCAACGTTTCGGAAGTTATAGGGCTCGCTCGGAAGCTCTTGACTTCGGCAATATTATGGCCATAATAAAGGTATGGCCGTAACAACCAGCAAAGTGACCTATTCGTTGAAACCGGAGACGGTGGATCGTGTGCAGGAATTGGCAACCGCCTGGGGAGTGCCGAAGTCAGAGGTCATTCGGAGGGCGATCGACCAGGTCGCGCCACTCGGTAATGAAGCGCCGAAGAAGATAAAGACCCCCTTGGAGGCATTGGAATCTCTCCAGAGGAATGGAATTCCACATGAAGCGGCTGTAAAATACATAGCCGAAATCAGGCGGGAACGTCGGGCATGGGGACGCAAGAAGAAATGATCCATCTCGATGCGAACATCCTGATAGCTGCGGCTGACAACGCGCTACCCGTTCAGAAACAACTAAGAGCTTGGTTGCAGCGGGGCGAAACTTTCGCAACAAGTGCGGTCGCATGGGCCGAATTTTTGAACGGGCCGCTTTCGTCTGAGAATAGGGAGGACGGCCGGGTCTTGGTTCAAGGCAGAATCGTCCCTTTTCGGATGGAGGAGGCCGAGCTTGCCTCCCACCTTTTTAACCATGCGAAACGGCGTCGGGGAAGCTTGCCCGATTGCATGATCGCGGCAGCCGCAATCGTTGCGAACGTACCTCTCGCAACATATAACCAAAAGGACTTCATGGCATTCGTTCCTCTTGGATTGCGGCTGGCTTAGCTCCCTACGCTTTTTTCTTCGCCCCCTGCACCCGCAGCCTCTCATATTCCGCCAGCCGGGCCTTGATCTTCGCCTCGTAGCCGTGGTCGGTCGGCTGATAGAAGCGACCAGGCTCGATGCCGTAGCGTTGTGGGGCGATGCCGCCGGGGAAATCGTGGCTGTATTGGTAGCCTTCGCCGTGGCCGAGCCGTTTCGCGCCGGGATAATGGGCGTCGTGCAGGTAGGTCGGCACCTGCACGACTTCGTTTTTTTGCACGGCGGCGAGCGCGTTGCCGATGCCGGCGACGGACGAGTTGCTCTTCGCCGCGCAGGCCAGATAGAGCGTGCACTGGGCGAGGGGAATCTTCCCTTCGGGCATGCCGATGAACTCGACGGCGGTCAGCGTGGCAGCGGCGACGACGAGCCCCTGCGGATCGGCCAGCCCGATGTCCTCGCTGGCCAGGATGATCAGCCGCCGCGCGATGAAGCGCGGGTCCTCGCCCGCCTCGATCATCTTCGCCAGCCAGTAGAGCGCCGAGTCGGGATCGCTCCCGCGCACCGACTTGATGAAGGCGGAGATCGTGTCGTAATGCTGGTCCTCGTCCTTGTCGTAGAGGACCCGCTTTTTCTGCACGCATTCCTCCAGCGTGGCGATGTCGATGCGCGCGATGCCCGTGGCATCGGGCGGCGTCGTCAGCGCGGCGATTTCCAGCCCGTTCAGCGCGCGGCGGGCGTCGCCCTCCGAGGTGGAGATAAGGTGCTGCCGCGCCTCGGGCGTGAGCTCGACCTTCAGGTAACCCAGCCCGCGCTCGGGATCGGCCAGCGCGGCGTCGATGAGTTGCGAGAGCTCGGCCGTGCTCAGCGGCTCGAGCTGGAAAATCTGCGAGCGCGAGACGAGCGGGCCGTTGATGTAGAACGAGGGATTGTGCGTCGTCGCACCGATCAACCGCACCGAGCCGGCCTCGACATCGAGCAGGAGCACATCCTGCTGCGCTTTGTTGAAGCGATGGATTTCGTCAATGAAAAGGACGGTGCGCTTGCTGGTCGCTTTCATCCGCGCCACGGCGGCGGTCAGCACGCGGCGCATATCGGCTACGGTCCCCTCGACACCGTTTAGCCGCTCAAAGTGGGCCGAGGTACGCCGCGCAATCACCTCCGCCAGCGACGTCTTCCCTACGCCGGGCGGTCCAAACAGAATCAACGAGGAAAGCCGGTCCGCCTCAATGAGACGCCGCAACGGCTTCCCCGACGAGAGCAGGTGCGACTGGCCGATATACTCCTCCAGCGTGCGCGGGCGGAAGCGCGCGGCGAGTGGCGCATCGGGCGCGATGGCCCGCGTCGCGGACTCGGAGCCGAAGAGGTCTTCCATGACCATGCAACCTAGCGGCGGTGTGTGTCTGTCGCTAAACAAAAATGCTTCTTTCGTGAAGCCAGGAAGGAAGCGGATTAAAAGCGCGCGTTCCTTGAGCGCCCCATTTCTTCTTCGGGGGCGTCCCTAACCCTGATAGGTGGTGAGGGACTTGGGGTGGGAAGAATCGCGAGAGCGCGCTTCCCACCCGTTCATCCTGCAA
>CAZZWT010000042.1:0-3642 GCA_964657775.1 uncultured Candidatus Methylacidiphilales bacterium
CGGCGTCTGGGGCGAGAACAACTCGGCCAACTGGGCGTGGGACATCACCAACTTCGTTTTCTGGATTGGTATCGGTCACGCCGGAACGATGATCGCGGCCATTCTTTATCTGACGCGCCAGCGTTGGGCCACCGGCATCAACCGCGCGGCGGAAGCGATGACCGTGTTCGCGGTCATGTGCGCGGGTATTTATCCCGGCGTCCACGTCGGCCGCGTCTGGATGGCGTGGTACCTCGCGCCCATCCCGAACGCTAACGCCATCTGGCCCAACTTCCGCAGCCCGCTCCTGTGGGACGTCTTCGCCGTCTCGACCTATCTCTCCGTCTCGATCATGTTTTGGTACGTCGGCCTCATCCCCGACCTGGCCGCGATGCGCGACCGGATCAAGAACAAGGTTCTCAAGTACTTCTACGCGGTGCTCTGCCTCGGCTGGCGGGCCAGCGCGCGCCAGTGGGCCAACTACGAGTTTTGCTACCTCATGCTCGCGGGTATCGCCACGCTGCTGGTCATCACCACGTGTACGGTTGTCTCGAGCGACTTCTCCACCTCGGTCGTCCCCGGCTGGCATGGCACCATCTTCCTGCCCTACTTCGGTGTCGGCGCCATCTACGGCGGTTTCTGCATGCTCATCACGCTGCTCGTGCCGCTGCGCGAACTCTACAAGCTGCGCGACATTATCACGCTGCGCCATATCGATCTCTGCTGCCGGTATGTCCTGCTCATGGCGCTGCTCATCACGTACATCTACCTGATGGAATTCATGATCGCCTACATGGGCGGCAGCCCCAACGAGCGATTCACGTTCTACACCGATCGCGTCTTCGGCCCGTACCGCTGGACGTGGGTGCTCATGTTCTGCTTCAACAGCATCATCCCGATGGTTTTCTGGAGCAAGAAAGTGCGCCGCAATCCGTGGCTGGCCTTCACCGTCGTTGTCTTCCCCAGCATCGGCATGTGGCTCGAGCGCTTCGTCATTATCGTCAGCTCGGTCCATCGCGACTTCCTGCCTTCCTCGTGGGGCATGTTCTATCCGACCTACGTCGATATTCTCACGTTCACTGGCACGTTCGGCGTCTTCTTCCTTTGCTACCTGCTCTTCATCCGCTTTCTGCCGATGATCGCCATCGCCGAAATCCGCGCCGTGTTGCCGGAGGCGAATCCGCACCAGAAGCCGACTGTGATCGAACCCGGCGCTCAAAATGGGAGCTACCATGTCCGATAAGAACCCGCTCGTTTGCCAGGTCGGCTCCAGCCCGGAACCCAAGGTGCTTTACGCCGTGGGCGCCGAGTTTCCCAATCCCATGGCGCTTTTCGCCGCCGCCGAAAAGGTGCGCGACAAGGGCTACAAGGGCTGGGACTGTTATACGCCGTATTATATCCACGGCCTCGACAAGGCGATGGGCGTGAAGAAATCGTTCGTTGGCCTGTTCACCTTTGTGGGTGGCCTCAGCGGCCTCGTCGGCGCGTTCCTGCTCATCACCATTTCGTCGGTCTATGTTTATCCGCTCGACACGCAGGGTAAGCCTTTCTTCAGCCTGCCGGGCTTTGTCCCGATCCTCGACCTGCTCATGATTCTTCTCTCCGCCATCATGAGCATTGTTGGCATGGCCACGCTGAACATGTTGCCCCGCCTTCATCATCCGCTTTGGGAATGGCCCGACTTCCATCGCGCCACGCACGATAAATTCTTCATCGTTATCGAGGCGAACGACCCGCGCTTCAACCAGAAGAGCGCGATCGACCTGCTGACCGAAATCGGCGGCACCAACCTCACACTCATCGGGGAGGAACAATGAAGTTCCGTTATTTCTTCCTCGCTCTCGCCTTGGCGGTGATCGCGGTCGTCGGCATTGCGGGCTTCCGCGGCGATCATTTCCAGAAGCCGCCGTTCGAGGTTTTCCCGGACATGAATTACCAGGACAAGGTCAAGGACCAGCAGCCGAGCGCCTTCTTTGCCGATGGTAATTCCGCCCGCGAGCCGATTCCCGGTACGGTTGCCGAAGAAATGCCGGCCCAGAACGATTATTGGGCGACTGGCAAGTGGGACGATGCCCATTGGGGCGATGGCATTCCCGTGCACGACGCCATCGACGGCGGACGCGCCCTGGCGGTCGATGCGGCCAACATGGCGCGCGGACGCGAGCGCTACACCATCAGTTGCGAAGTCTGCCACGGCGCCGCCGGCGACGGGAAGGGGATCACCTCCAAGTACGGCCTCAACGGCGCGGCCAGCTATCATGTCGATCGCCTGCGCAAGGAAACGGACGGCGAGCTCTTCGATACCATCACCAACGGCAAGGGCCAGATGTACGGCTACGGCTACAACATCACCGTCGATGACCGGTGGCGCATCGTGATGTACATCCGCGCGCTGCAGCGTGTTCAGAACGCGACGCTGGCCGACGCCACGCCTACGGAACAAGCCGATCTCGACAAGACGAAGAAGCCGCCGACTCCTCCGCCCGCGCCTGCTCCTCCTCCCGCGCCCGCGCCCGCCCCGATGCCAGAGGCAGCACCCGCTCCAGGCAATGCGGCCCAACCGCCGAAGCCCCCCGGCACGACGAGTAACGAGACCAATAAGACTTATTATAAGATCTCTGCGACCCATAAGCTTCATTCCGTGGTCTTACTTTCCCAATCGACCATGAAGGGCTGAGTAGACCAGTTGTCATCAGCTTACCAATTCTGACCATGAGCGGCCATCCCAACACTGTCCATCTTCCCCAGCCCGAATTCCTCGGGCCGGGTAAATTTCCGTGGAGCGCGATCTTCGCCTGTGGCTCGATCATCGGCCTGATTTTCTCCGCGTTCTGCGCCTACTTCCAGCCCCTCCAGTTCGCCTACTCGTGGTTCTTCGCGTTCTACTATTTCCTGACCATCGCGCTCGGTTCCTTCTTCTGGGTCACGCTCCATTACGCGTGCGACTCCGAATGGGATACCCTTGCGCGCCGTTGCTGGGAAAACTTGCTCGCGCTCTTCCCCGTGCTCGCGCTCGTCTTCATTCCGCTCCTGTGGCCGGAATTCCGCAGCTATCTCTGGAAATGGACCGCACCGAATCATTGGGGCGATCATGAAGTCGCCATCCGATCGATGTGGTTGAACCAACCCTTTTTCTATCTCAAGTATATCGGTTATTTCGGCTACTTTATCTGCGCCGGACTCTGGTACCGCAAGCTCTCCATCCTGCAGGACCGCGACGGCGATCCGACTCTGACGCGCCGCATGCATGACCACAGCTACCTCGCGCTTGTCATCTTCGGTTTGCTCGAGACCTTCCTCAGCTTCGACTGGTTCATGGGCCTCGACTGGCGCTGGACCTCCAGCCTGTTCGGCGTCTACAACTTCGCCATCTGCGTGCAGGCCAGCCTGGCCGCGATGATCGTCATTGTCTTCGTCCTGCGCAAGGCTGGCTATCTGCTGGCGATGAACCACGAGCATTTCTATTCGATGGGCAAGCTGCTCTTCGGGTTCACTATCTTCTGGGGCTACATCGCCTTCGGCCAATACCTGCTCATCTGGTATGCCAACATTCCGGAAGAAACCATTTTTTATAACGACCACAATCGCGGTCATTGGATTTATCTCACGTACTTCCTCGCCATCGGCAAATTCCTTTTCCCGGTGATTTATCTCCTGGCGCAG
>CAZZWT010000042.1:3652-13977 GCA_964657775.1 uncultured Candidatus Methylacidiphilales bacterium
ACACAAAGAAGAGCCTCTCCGCGCTGACCTTCATCGCCGTCTGGATTCTCTTCATGCACGGCGTCGAACTCTATTGGTTCATCATGCCCTACGCGCACCACGGCATGTGCCCGAGCTTCCAGGATTTCACCGCCAGCCTGACGGTCGGCTCGATCATGGGCTTTGCTTACGTCAAGATCGCCGCGAAGTCTTCGCTGGTTCCCACCAAGGACCCGCGCTTGGTCGAATGCCTGACCCTGACGAATTGACCCTTAACTGACATGCCCGAAGAAACCTCTCATTCCCAAATCAAGATCTCCTGGTTGTTCGGGATCGCGATTGCCTTTATCCTGTTTGTGGGGATCGGCAAGTATTCCGCGCGCATGACACAAGACTATTCTGATTACGATCAGGAGCGCGCTGCCCAGCGCTACGACAACCTAAAGAAATTGCAGGCGGACGAAAAAAAGCAAATCAATCCCGTCAACGCACAGGGCCAGCCGACCGCGATTTGGATCGACCAGGACAAGGGCATCATTTCCATCCCGATCGACGAGGCCATGGCGAAGGAAATCACCGACTTGAAAGCCAAGACCCCCGGTCCCGGTAACGAGATCAATCCGCCGGCACCGGCACCGGCTCCCGCCCCGGCAGCCGCGCCCTCGACCAATGCTGCGCCGGCTTCCCCCGCCGCGCCCGCGGGCAAGCCTGGCGATAAACCTGCGCCGCCCGCGAAACCCGCGCCGCCCAGCGCTTCTCCGTCGAAACAGGTTAAAACCACTTCCCTTTGTCCGGCTGAGCCGGCATTCGAGACACACCCCATCACGACGACTATCTGGACCCACGAAGGAGAAAATTGTTGGGTGAAAGGCACCCTTGTTCCGGCGGATCAGGCGCAGCCCAGCACGACGACAATCCTGACTCCAGGCATCGTCAACCAACCCGTCTTCAACACGCGGAAGGTCAAGACGGTACCCGGAGCTGCTGCGCAGCAATTCCAAGGTTATATCACCTATGGCGGGGTCTCGATCCCGGTGGATAACAACGCAGTCCCCCGGGTGCCTGCCCATTCAACAAACTAGTAACATGGCCACTTTATTTCCCACCACTGTTGCCCCGAACGGATTCGTCTCGACCGATCCCGAGCTCGCCGCCATCGATGCGTCGGTGCGCTGGCCCGTGCTCGTCTGCTTCCTCAGCGCGGTGCACTGGATGGTCGTGGGCACCTTCCTCCTCGTTTACGCCTCGGCGCTGACCCATCCGCAGGATGCCCTGCCGATCCTCGGCTGGTTCAACGATCTCTCCAACAACTTCAGCATGTTCACCTATGGCCGCATCTGGCCGGCCGCGCTCGACGCGCTCGTCTACGGCTGGGCCAGCACCGCCGGCCTTGGCCTCGCCGCATGGCTCCTGGCCCGCACCAGCCGCGCGCCGATTTTCTCGCCCGCCGCGCTGATGACCGCCGTCATCTTCTGGAATCTTGGCGTTGCCATTGGCCTGACCGGCATCTTCATGGGCGATAGCACCAGCGTCGAGCTGCTCGAGTTCCCCAGCTACGCCTCGTGGATCCTCTGGTTCGCCTACGCCGTTTATGGCCTCTGGGCCATCGCCACCTTCCTGCATCGTCGGCCGGGTAAGGACCACATCGCGCAGGCGTGGATCCTCATGGCGCTCTTCGCCTTTCCGTGGCTCTACGGCGCGGGCAGCACCTTGCTCAGCAAGTCCGAGGTCGGTTTTAGCAGCGGCCCGAAGGAAGCCACCTATCTCGTGTCCGTCTTGCCTGGTTCCGGCGTGGTCCAAAGCGTCATCGGCGCCTGGTACGTGCATGGCATCTACACGCTGTGGCTGGCGCCCCTCGGTTTGGGTCTGCTTTATTATCTTATCCCGAAGGTTTCCGGCATCAGCATGCGCTACGGCAACAAAGCGCACATCGCGTTCTGGACTTGGATCATCTTCGCGCCGTGGACCGCCGTGCATGATCTCGTCGGCGGTCCTTTCCCCGCGCAGACCGTTACGATTGGCCTGATCCTCAGCGGCCTGACTTTCATTCCGGTCGCACTCATCGGCATGAGTCTCATCTCGACTGCCTTCACCGCCGAGGGTCAGCAGGGCCATCATGGCGGCGTGGTCTTCCCCTTCCTCGTCCTGGCGTCGGTTTCGTTCGTCCTCGCCGGCGCGTCGGAGCAAATCCTCTCCGTCCGCAGCGCGGCCGATCTGCTGCGCTTCACCATGTTCCGCGAGTGCAATTCCTTCCTCTGGATTTACGGTTTCTTCAGCTTCGTCGTCTTCGGCGCGATCTACTACATCGTGCCGCGGTTGCTCGACTTCGGCTGGCGCTCCGCCCGCCTCGTGCAGATTCATTATTACGCCAGCCTTTATGGCATTCTTCTCGTCATCGCCATGCTCGGTTTCGGCGGCGTCATGCAGGGCAACACACTGGAAAATCCGGCCGTGCAGGTCACCATCGTCACGGCCAACGATGTTAGCGAATCGTACCATATCGCCGCCACCATGTGCATCAGCCTGATCGCGATCGGCAACGGCGTTTTCGCTTTTCACCTCGGCTGGATGTTGATCGACTGGCTCCGCTTGCGCGTGCGCGGCAATCGCCTGGCCGCCGAAATCTTGATGGAACCTTATGAAGAAGTCGCGCCCTTGCCGTTTGCTCCTGAGGCGGCAACGGCTTCGGAAGAGGTGGGCGCATGAAGGGCTTTACAACTTTTCGCGGATTCTTCTTCGCGCTTTTCGGCATCTTCCTCTTCACCTGGCTGGGGCTTGTGGTCTACCCGTGGCTCGAGTTGGGGCATCTTTCCCCCATCATCGACGATGACAACGTGACCATCACGCCGTGGGATTCCTCCGGCGCGGCCCACGCCGGCGAAAAAGTCTACGCCGCCAATGGCTGCGTCTATTGCCACACGCAGCAGATCCGCGATGGCGCCTCGGGCGAGGACATGACGCGAGGCTGGGGCACCGCCTTCAGCGCGGAAGATCCCAAGGACACGAAGAAGGATGTCACGCGCCGCACCTATCCGCGCGATTACATCTGGCAGGGCCAGACCTTCCTGGGCGACAGCCGCGAGGGCGCGGACCTGAGCAACGTCGCCTACCGTTTCCGCGACGCCGCCGGGCTTTACAGCTACCTGTACGATCCCTACGTGCTCAACCCGCACAGCTCCATGCCGGCCTATCGCTTTCTTTTCGTCACGAAAAAGATCAGCGGCCAGCCGTCGGAAGACGCCCTCGTGCTGCCCAAGGACGCCGCCGCGCCCGACGGCTACGAAATCGTGCCGACCGCGCAGGCCCGCTCGCTGGTCGCCTACCTCCTTTCGCTCAACAAGGGCTATCACCTGAAGGCCGACGAAGCCGGTCTTCGTTACGAGCCGCCGGCCCCCACCAAGAGCTAGACCATGAGCAAACAGAATCCTCACGTCGAATCTCCGCACGAGCCGTCCGGCGACGACGCCATTCAACCAACCGCGCCCGACTTTATCGAAATGCCGGAGGTCCCGGCGCTCAACAACGAGAAGGAACCGCTCCCGACATGGCTTTACCTCGTCTGTGGCCTCGCGCTTTTTCTCACCGGCAGCTCGTTCACCGGCTTCGGGATTTTTGGCCGCGACGTGATCGACGCCGGGCAGGGTGGAGTCACCACGGCCAGCGCGAGCTCGGTCGCCGAGGCGCCGCTTAGCCCGATCGAGCAGGGCAAGAAAATCTACGGAAACAACTGCGCCAGTTGCCATGACAGCAGCGGAAACGGAGCGCCCGGGAAATATCCGCCCATGATCGGCTCCGAGTGGGTGCTGGGCAACAAAGCCCGTCTGGCGGCCCTCTTGCTGAAGGGTATCGAAGGCCCGCTCAACGTCAAGGGCGTCAGCTACAGCGGCAACGTGATGCCGGCGCAGGAAGCCTCGCTTTCGCCGGAAAAGTTGGCCGACCTGATGACCTTCATCCGCGGCACCTGGGGCAACACGGCGGGAGCCGTCACGACCGACGAAGTGAATGCGGCCAAGACCAAGTTTGCTTCCCAGACCGCGGCGTGGAATGAAGCAGGTCTGCTCGCGATCGCCCCGCACGGGCCCGATCCGACGGATAAGAAGTAGTGCCGGTTTCAGTTGGTAGCCGTCGACGTCCGGGCGACGGAATCACTGATTGTCGCCACACGATCACGGGATCGTGATCACAAGAGACCCCATGACCGGCCTGCTTTCCAAAATTCGCTAAATTTCCAATCTTTTTAGCAAATATTAGAAACGCAGCAAACCGTGCTATACCGGCCTTTCCGATTTTGTGGGAAAGTAGGGATATGAAAGATACGACTTATTTGAATTTTGGAACCGACCGGGGCCCGCTGCCCGGCCCGGGACGGTTACTGCTGATCGTTGTTTTTACGCTTTCACTCGTCAGCGCCCGCGCCGACATCACCGGCACCGTCACGCTCACGGGAAAGCCCAACAGCCAGGACGAAACCTTTGTTGCGAAGGCGAATGGCTGCGGGGAAAGCCCCGTGCGGCACACGGAAAATTGGAAGGTGGGAGCGAAGGGCGAATTGGGGGATGTCGTGGTCTGGATCGTGGACCCTAAAATCAAAACAGCCGATCCCGCGATGCCCGTGACGCCGGAGCCCGAAATCGAACTCAAACAAATCGGCTGCCGCTACATCCCCCACGTCGCGGCTGTGCAGGCCGGAGTGAATTTCAAAATCATCAACGGCGATCCCACCCTGCACAATGTCCGCGCCAAAAAGTCCGACGGTCCCGGCAAGCCTCCCGGGCAGGACCTCTTCAATTTCGGCCAGGTTTCCCAAGGCCAAGTCAATGAAAAGGAAATCGACGACCCCGGCATCATCACCCTCCAATGCGATGTCCATGGCTGGATGCAATGCTGGGTCATGGTCCTGAAAGATGCGTGCTTCGGCGTCACCGATCTTGACGGCAAGGTGACGCTGCGCGGCGGTGACCAACTGCTCGACGGCGACTATACCATCAAAGCCTGGCATCCCCGTTTTGCCCAGATGCTGGAGCAGGTGATTCACGTCAAAAATGGCACGGCCCACGCTGATCTTTCCTTCGATGGAACGAAATCGTTTTGAGAGGCCTATTGATCGAATTTCACGCCCGACTGCCGTAATGAAAATTCTCGTGATCCGCAGGACATCTAATACTTGCTTTTTCGAGGAGAAAACTTTGCGCACGCGCTTAAAATTGTGTAAACATACGTATAGCACTTAAAAATTATGGACGATCTGCCCCCCAGCTCTGAAGCGCCCACAGCTCCCGCCCACCAACCTTCCGTCCATACCCACGGCGGCGGTCACGACGATCATGGCCACGAGCATCACGATCTCGGCTTCATCCGCACCTACATTTTTTCCACCGATCACAAGACGATCGGCATCCAGTACCTTTGGGGCGGCCTCTTCTTTCTCTTCTTCGGGTTTTGTTTGATGCTGCTCATGCGCTGGCAGCTCGCGTTTCCCGGCGAGGCGCTGACCTGGGCCAATGCCAGCAACCATGTTGGGTATCAAATCGATCAAATTCTCTATCACCTCGGCATCAATTCGACCGCGCCGGTCACGCCACTGCCCGTCCCGGCGGACCCGAACCATCCTCCCTTCTTTGAATGGCTTTTTGGCAAGGACCAGATGCCGGGCGGCGTCATGACCGGCGATTTCTACAACACGCTCGGCGCCATGCACGGCACCATCATGGTGTTCTTCGGCATCGTTCCGGTCGCCTTTGCCGCGTTTGGCAACTATGTCATGCCGCTGCAAATCGGCACGGTTGATATGGCCTTCCCCCGCCTGAACATGGGCAGCGTCATCCTCTTTTTCATCAGCGCGTTCCTGATGTGCGCCAGCTTCTTCGTGGTGGGCGGTGCGGCGAAATCGGGGTGGACGTCGTACGTCCCGCTCGCGGCGGTTTCCGACATGCCGCAGCACTATCATCTTTTTGCGTTTAAACATTTCGGGATCGATTACGCCGGGCTGCAATCGTGGGTCAATGCGACCAAAGATTATCCCGAGTATCCGACCTGGTGGGCCAAGGTTCTCACCGGCCAGTCGATGTGGGGCATCGCGATGGCGTTTAACATCACCTCGTCGCTGCTCAGCTCGGTCAACTTCATCACCACCATCGTTCAGCTTCGGTGCAAGGGCATGGGCTGGATGCGCATGCCGTTTTTCTGCTGGACTCAGTTTATGACCGCGTTCCTGCTGCTCCTCGCTTTCCCCCCGCTCGAAGCCGCGACCATCATGCAGCTCATGGACCGCTTCTCCGGCTCCAGCCTTTTCGCTCCCACCGGTCTCGTCATCAACGGCACGCCGTGGCACGGCACCGGGGGCGGCACGCCGCTCCTCTGGCAGCATCTCTTCTGGTTCCTCGGCCACCCCGAGGTCTACGTGCTCATCTTGCCCGGCCTCGGCATCATCGCCGAAATCGTCGCGAACAACGCCCGCAAGCCGCTCTGGGGTTACAACCAGATGGTCTACGGTCTCCACGTGCTCGGCTTCCTCTCCATGATCGTCTGGGCGCACCACATGTATCTCACCGGCATGGGCACGGCGGTTAGCGCCTTCTTCCAGTTGACTACGATCATCATCTCGGTCCCGACCATCCTGATTCTCAGTTCGCTCATCATCTCGCTTTGGGGTGGCTCGATCCGCTTCACGTCACCGATGTTGTGGGCCGTCGCGTTCCTGCCGCTCTTCGGCATCGGTGGCTTGACCGGCATTCCGCTCGCCTTCAATGCGCCGGATACGTTCCTCCACGATTCCTACTACATCATCGCCCACTTCCATTACGTCATCGCGCCCGGCACCATCTTCGCCCTCTTTGCCGGCGTCCATTACTGGTACCCGAAGGCGACCGGCCGCATGATGAGCGAGTTTTGGAACAAGGTCCATTTCTGGCCCACCATGATCCTGATGAATTGCGTCTTCTTCCCCATGTTCCTGCAAGGCATGGCCGGTATGCACCGCCGCATGTACGATGGCGGCGCGACCTATGAGCTGCTGAACAAAAACGTCCTGCACTGGAATGTCTTCATCTCCGAATCCGCGTGGCTGATGGGCTTGGCCCAGATTCCCTTTATCATTAATTTCGCCTTTAGCTGGAAGTATGGCCGCAAGGTCTCCGATAATCCGTGGGAAGCAACCACGCTGGAGTGGCATGCGCCGTCGCCGCCGCCGCATGGCAACTTCATCGACGACGTGCGGGCTTATCGCGGGCCGTACGAGTACAGCGTGCCGGGACACCCGACCGACTTCACTCCTCAGGCCGAGAAACCCCTCAAGACGGTCAAGATTTCCGGACCTCCCCCGGAAGAAGAGCGTAGCATCGGCTTTCCTCCTCTTACTTAATACCGAGCCTAAAGACTTTTCATGGAAATCCCCTACACCCTCACGGCTCGTCCCGATACCGGTCTCTACAACGGCAAGCTGGGCATCTGGCTGTTCCTCGCCTCGGAGGTCATGCTCTTTGGTGCCCTTTTTACCTCCTACCTCTTTATGCGCCTCGGCGCGGAAGACGGGACCTGGCCGCAGCATGTGCTCGACGTTCGCTTGGGCCTGTTGAACACGGCGATCCTGATCATCTCCAGCATCACCATGGTCTATGCTTGGGTCGCCGTGAAGGAGCGAAAGCTGGCCACCTTTCGCCTTTATCTTGGCATCACCATCGTCTGCGGCTTCGTCTTCCTCGGCGTCAAGGCCTACGAGTATTACACCAAGTATGAGCACTGGGGCTTCATGATCAAGGAAGACAAGTTTGCCCAGTACGAAGACGGGTTGAAGAAGATGGATGCCGAGGCCGTCCATATCCCGACCCAGCATGTCTGGGCCGTGAGCGGCGACCGCGAGTGGGCCAAGGAGACGGACAACACGTATGTCTTCACCCCGGTGAAAAACTTCCACCCCGTCGGCTACAAGGCTCCCGAAGGCGGCGAAAAGGGCGGCGAGGAGGAAGACACTTTCACGCTGGCCAAGGACGATATTGAGCGTGCCGGAAATTACCTGCCGGCGTTCGGCACCTATTTCGCGATTTACTTCACGGTCACGGGGCTGCACGCGCTCCACATCATTGGCGGCGTAATCGTCATGCTCTATTTCCTCACCGTCGGCACGGCGCTTTACAAGCGCAGCCCGGAGCAGTTCGCCAACCGCATCGAGGTCACCGGCATCTTCTGGCACTTCGTCGATCTCGTGTGGATCACCGTTTTTCCGATTCTTTACCTGACCTGATTTTGCCTTGAGGCCCAAACCGACTTATCTTCAACTATGAACGCGCCAAGCACATCACCGGATCCCGAGCATCAGCCCGCGTTGCTGCAGAACCCGATGCATGATGAAGTCGAGTTCGAGCACGATCATGGCCATGTGCAGCATGCCTTTGATTCGCCGGAAGAAGTCGCCCACGCCAAGGAGCACGCCGTCCAGAACATCTTTTGGTTCATCGGGTTCTTCTGCCTCATCCTGTGCGCCGTCGCCACCTATGAGTTTGCCGGCACCTCCAACTGGTACCTCATCTACGGTCTCGCCGCCGCCCGCTGCCTGCTCATCGCGTTCTTCATGAACTGGCTGTTCAGCCACTTCTCCCTCATCTTCCGCACCTTCGCTTTTTGCGTCATTTTCTTCATTGGGATGGTGTTCCTCTCCTGGTGGGATTCCGAGTTGAAGATGATGGGCGACCCGATCAAGGATCGCATGAACCCGGAGCCTGTTCACAGTCACCCGCTTTAACCATGTCGCTTAAGACCCTCCACTCCATCATCGTTTTCGCGGCCATGAGCATCGCGCTCATTTTCGGCGCCTGGTGCTTTTTCAGCCCCGACAACGCTGGCAGCACGGCCGGTACGATCGCCGGCGTCGCCTCGATCATCGTGGCAGGCGGTCTCGTCGCTTACGAGGTCCACTACCTCAAACGTACCAAGAAGCTCATCATCCAATAATATGAAAACGTATCTCTCTCTCCTGCTCACCGGTCTGATTCTCCTTCTTGCTAACGGCAGCGCGTTGGCTTGTGCCGCTTGCTACGGCGACACCAGCGGCAGCAAGATGAGCGACGCGGCGTCGGTCGGCATCGCCGCCATGGTGGTCATCATGTTCGCCATGCTCGGCACCATCACCTACTGCGGCTGGATTTTGGCCCAGCGCGCGAAGAATCCGACGCCCGATTATGACGAACTTTTGAGCGAGGACGCCGACGAATCCACCACCTGACCTTGTCCTAAGTCCTGACCTTCCATTTGATCCTCCTTTCCTTATGACTTTTGCCATTCTCATGGAATCCCTCGGCATCACGCCGAACGCCTCGCTCCACGGCTACGCCATCGACAGCATGCTCGAGATGCTGCACTGGTTCATGCTTCTCCTCTTCGTGGGCTGGGGTTCTTTTTACGCTTTCACCCTCTGGCGGTTCCATCACAAGAAGAGCCCGAAGGCGAACTATGTTGGCACGACCAGTCATCTGCCGACCAAGCTCGAGGGCGGCGTCCTCGTTCTCGAGGTCGTTTTGCTCATGGCCTTCGCCGCCCCCATCTGGGCCGAGCGTGTGGACCAGTTTCCGACCGGGCCGGACGTGACGAAGTTAAGCGCGGTTGGCCAGCAGTTCCTCTGGAATTTTCACTATTACGGGAAGGACGGCAAAGAGGGCCATCGCGACATCAAGCTCGTCAGCTCCGCCAACCAGCTCGGTCTCGATCGCAAGGATGAGGACGCGGCCGACGACCTGACCGCCATCAACGAAATGCACCTGGAAGTGAACAAGCCGTGCATCGTCAACGTCATGTCCAAGGATGTCATCCACGATTTCTGCATCCCCAACATGCGCGTGGCGCAGGATGCCATTCCCGGCGCGCGCATCCCGCTCTGGTTCATCCCAATCAAGACGGGAACCTACGAGATTGTTTGCGCGCAGCTCTGCGGTAATAATCACTCGCTGATGAAAGCCACGCTCGTGGTCGACACGGCCGCCGACTACAAGAAGTGGTATGACGAAACGGCGAAGCTTAGCGGCGCCAAGGTCGCCGATGACCATCCGGTTAGCGCTACCACCGTCGCAGCCACGCATTAGGTCCGTCGGGTAGCCCGGACGACTCGAGACCTCTGCGAAAGTCCGTCTGAATAAGCCGGAGGCTTTACAGAGCCGTAGCCGGTGGTCAGACCGCAGCAGAGGTCGCCACCACCGGTATCCAAACAAAAAAACGTGACAACCCCGATGGGGTTGCAGAGCTTTCTCAGAGGCAGAACGGGGTGCTCGAATCGGTTCTGCAACCCCTGCGGGGTTGTCACAAATTGGTATGTTCCGGGCAGATGGGTAACAAAAACTCCCGGGCACATAGGTTACAGA
>CAZZWT010000043.1:0-13969 GCA_964657775.1 uncultured Candidatus Methylacidiphilales bacterium
GGGGTTTCCGGACATCGGGTTTTTATGCAGGACTCCGACCGTCCTGGGACCGGTTTCATTCCGATCTACACAACTACATCGGCGTCACTTTCCAAAACCTGAGAAAATGTGAGGAAGATTTTTGAGGTCGTGCCTTTCAGAGGGGAGGCGGCGCAACCGGGTTGGTTGAAAAATCTCTCTCTATATAGAGTGTGTGAGTTTGGTGAAGCGAGTTGGGGATGGCTTCTCTAGATGAAGCGATCATTTTCTCGTTCTCCTATTTATTAAGGCAATGGTCGGCGCCATTTCTATTGCCTCCGCCAGCCGGTGCGAAATGAATTTTCGCGAGGAGCAGGAGGGCGTTCCCCAACGATGGGGGCCCGGAAGAGAGCGTGGACGCCAGGTCTGCGGTCGTTCTCCAAGGTTACAATAGTGAGCCCCGTGTGATCGTGCCCTGATGGCGTGATGCTCAAGGTCGCCGCGGCTGCGAGGCCCGCGAGTTGATCACGCGATATAATTTTTCCTCTGCTGGATAGCGAAAAGAGAAAAAAAGTCCGTCGATTGTCGAGCTGGTTACTTTCCGTCTCAAGAGATGATGCACAAATTATCCGAACCAAACTAAGATTTGCCGGGGTCGGGCCGATACAAAAAATAGAATGCCTTCCCTCCGAACACTAGATGAACAGAGCAAGAAAACGTTGCTCCTCCGCCAGGTTGTCGAACTCCTCATGTGGGAACTGAACGCCATTTCCAATCGCAAATGGGAAGATTTGCCTGATCTCAAAAAGAAAAAAGGACTCTTGGCAGAGGAATTGCGCCAGTACGATTGGACTCCCGGCACGCAGGACCAGGAGCCAATTGACATCAGCATGCTGAAGGCGCAGATCGCGGATTTGGAATATCAATCGCGGATGAAAATTCAGGTGCAGATGAAGATGATCCAAGGCCAGCTCAACGCGCTGCAGGGGCAGAAGGCGTACTGGCTCGACTGCCTGAATATCTACTTCCGCAATTACTCCGAACCGACCGAAATTTTATGAACAAGACCGCTTCCATGAACGGGGCCCTGATCCTGATTGCCGTCGCCCTGGCGGGCGCGGGTGTCTCTTATCACCTGACCCTCAATGCGCGCTTCGCCGGCATTGAGCAGAAGCTCGACCAGAACACGATCGCGATGCAGCAGTTTGAAATCGCGCAGGAGACGCTGACGACGAAGGCGGACACTCTGGCCACGCTGAACAAGGAAGTGGAAGAGCTGCAGACCTCGCTTGCTCCGCTGGGCAAGGCGACGCGCGAGCAGACCGATTCGCTGACCGATATGCACAAGCAAATTGCCTCGCTGCAGGCGACGGCCCAGGCGCAGCAGGACGCGCAAAAGAAGCTGGCCGATTACGCCGCGCAGCTCGATAAGATCAAGCACGACTTGGCCAGCCAGCCGAGCGTCGTGACTCCCGCGGCGCCTGCCTCGGTCGTTGTGCCGGCTCCGTCCCCTGCCGTGACGCCGGTGACGGTGTCCGCGCCGACTCCCGCACCCGCACCGGTGGTGCAGGTTCTCCAGCCACATGCCTTTTCGTCGCCGAACATCATTCTTCCCGTTTCACCCCGCGCCGAAAGCGCGGTGGACATCCGCCCCGATCAGGCGACCGCTGTGGCCGATGATTCGTCAGTGCGCGCACTCCCGGTTGCCTTGCCGATCGCGCCTGCTCTGTCTTCGCGCTAAGGCATTCGATTTTCCGTGGACGCATGGATGCGGCCCGGACTAATCGAAAACTCGTTTTATTCGCAGAAACCCCCTGCGAATTTTTTGCTTAAACGCGTTCGCGTTCGGAAAGGTAGCCGGCGCAGGCCCTGCGCCGGAAGCGCCCCGTCGGGGACGCCTGGGTATCCGATGACACAAAGAGCATTATTTCAGCGCATGTTCGCAGGTTGTCGCGCGCGCCAAGGAGGGTGGCGGGCAACAACTCCCGGCTTAAGAGCCCGCGTCGCACCTTGGTGATTCGGAGATTAGGCCCGATGTCCAAAACCACGGAAATAAGCTCCGAAATCGGATTTTGGTTCCATCGGAACGGATTTTTATTCCTCCGGATCGTTTGAGGTCGAAATCACGGACGACAAAAATTGGTTCAAATTACGGTTTTTAAGGTCTTTTTTACACGTAAATGCGTATTTTCCAGGCTTTTCATGACTAAATCCACCCCACCTGCGGAAATTGGCATAGTCGGTGCGTTTAATACCATCGATGAAGACAATTTATCTGATCAAGTCCTTCGTTCCTTTCGTTTTCCTGCCATTCGCCCCGGGCGTGGTGCAGATGGAACTTGAGCGTATGGGCCTTCTGTCGCACGGAAGCGGCAGCACTTTTTTTGCGTTGCTCATCCAGATCGCGTTCAGCGCCGGTCTCGTCTGGTGGCTCGTCCGCACGGTGAAACAAAACAACACCATGAACGCTTCGGCCAAAGCGTTTCTCACCATGTCTTGCGTCTCGAAGAAAGTTTTCCACAACGGCATTTGGATTTCGGTCGAGCAATACCTGGCCGACCATCACAACGTCGTCGTTTCGCACGGCATGACGCCGGAGGAAGCGACCGACTGGATGCGCGAGTCCGAGGAGTTTCTGGAGCGCGAGGCCAAGTCGTTTGCGAAGTCGGAAGTCAGCGTTTCGTAAGATCAGGTGGCCTCGCTCCGAAGTTTTTAAGAATCGGGGCCACGACTGCAGCGGCATCGCCGCTTGAATCATCGGGCGCATCTGCTTCGATGAGGGCATGGTTGCTTCTGTTCGTCCAAGTTTTCCCCGGCGAGTCTTGATCGCTCCGGACAAGTTCAAGGGCACGCTGACCTCCGAGGCAGCGGCGCGGGCGATCGAGCGCGGGTTAAAGCGTGCGTGGCCGGGCGTGAACACCACGCGCGTGATTTTGAGCGACGGCGGCGAGGGCTTTGCGGAGACGATGACCGCGCAAACGGGCGGGCGCCTGAAGCGGTCTCGCACCACGAACTCGCTTGGAAAATCGTGCTCCGCGACGTGGGGCGTGCTGGGCAACGGGACGACGGCGTTCATCGGCCTGGCCAACGCCTCGGGCATTGCTCAGCTGCAGCTGGCTGAGCGAAATCCCGAGGTAACGACGAACGCGGGCACCGGGACGCTGATCGCGCTGGCGGTGAAGGCGGGCTATCGCGAGATCGTGGTCGGGCTTGGCGGCAGCGCGACGACGGAGGGGGGGATTTCGCTCGCGGCGGCGATCGGGTATCGATTTTTGGACGCGGGCGGACGGGAAATTCCGCTGACCGGCGGTGGACTCGCTTCCCTCGCGCGCATCATCCCACCCGCGCGGATGCCGAAAGTGAAATTTGTGGTGGCGACCGATGTGGGCAATCCGCTCTGCGGACCACTGGGCGCGGCGGTGCAGTTCGGCCCGCAAAAAGGCGCGGATGCCGCGATGGTGAAGCGGCTCGATGCGAACCTGCGCCGGCTCGCGAAAATCGTGAAGCGCGACCTGGGCTGCGACCCTTCGCGCGAACCGGGCGCGGGCGCCGCCGGCGGCTGCGGCTACGGGCTGATGGCGTTCTTCGGCGCGCGGCGGGAGGATGGATTTCAGCTCGTGCGCCGCTTATCCGGCCTGGATAAATTGGTGCGCGGGCACGATCTCGTCATCACCGGCGAGGGCTGTTTTGATCGCACCTCGCTGCTGGGCAAGGCGCCGTGCCAGCTCGCGCACCTGGCGCGCCAGGCGAAGCGACCGGCGTGGGGCCTTTGTGGACGCGTGATTTTGCCGCTGGCGAAAACGCCGTTCGTGCGGCTTGGCGCCCTCAGCACAAAAAAGAATCCGGGTCCGCCACCGGAGAGTTTGACCGCCGCTCAACACGCAAAGCGGCTGGAGGCCCTGGCCTATGAGATGGCCTTGGGTTGACGATCCGCCCGGATGACCGAAAGTGGAGAATGCAAGATGGGGGTGGGATGCTGGCGGTGATCGCCAGGGAATTCGTTGGGCTGGGCCATGCCGCGGCGATGGGCAGCGGACCTCATCCCACCGTGCCGTTCGGCATTCCCGAGCACGCTGTGCACGGCGCGCCGGGGGCCGAATCTATCCCGATTGAGTGGATGATTTTGTACCCGGTGACCCTCGTGCTTTTGATTTGCACGTTCCGGGCTTTCAGGAAGCGCGCTCGATATCCGAAGCCGCGTTCACATTCTTGAAGTAAGGACGTCCGGCTTCCGGCAGCGGCAGGCCCGACATCATCTCCCGCTGGACCGCTTCGCAAAGGAAATCCTGCATCGCGTAGCGCCCGTGCGCCAGGTGCTCGGCTGCGAGGAGGTGAAGGCACTTGGGGTAAATTGCCGCCATGGGCTCGTAAAAATTTTCATGCTGATAGACCGCTCCGCGTCTCGGTTCGCACGGTCCCAAGAGATTGAGGAAAACGGCGGGCGTCATCTCCGGCAGATCGATCGCCAGGACAAAGAGCAGATCGGTGTGCATGCGATCGAGGCAAGCGCTGATGCCCGCGAGCGGCCCTGCGTTGGGAATCGCATCATCGACGATTTGCGCGGCGAAGGGTGTCCCCGCGCGCGGTGGGCCGGACCAGAACATCTCCTTCGGCCGGAATTTTTCGAGCAACTGCCATTGCCGCTGCCACAAGAGCTGGCCAGAGTCTCCCACGGGCAGCAGCGCCTTGTCGCGCCCCATGCGCCGCGACTTTCCACCCACCAATAGCGCGGTGGAAATAGTAATCGGCGCCATGCGCGAATCCAGAATGCTAATGGAAAAGCGCCATCGATTTGTAAATCGTCTGCGTCACGCCCCACGCCAGCGGAATGCCGACGAAAAGCCAGGCGAAGATCAGGAGCCCGGTGGAACTGGGGCGCGCGTTTTCATCGGAAGAAGATCGGGGAGCGGTGGTCATCATTTTCCTTTCGCGGACGTTTCAACGGCGGACGCGGCGCCTGCCGTCGTGGTGTGGTATTTGGGATCGACGGGACGGACGAGAAAATTGCAAGCTGCCGCAATCAGTAGCAACCCGCACATCAGGTACATGGTCGGGGCGTAGACCTCGACGCCGGAGAGGTGCTGCGTCTTGATCTGGTAATCGCGGATGTTATTGACCAGCATCGGCCCGGCCACGCCGGCCACGGACCATGCCGTCAGCAGCCGGCCATGGATCGCGCCCACGTGCATCGTGCCGAAGAGGTCCTTCAGGTAGGCCGGAATGGTGGCAAAGCCCGCGCCATACATGCTGAGGATCACCGCGCACAGGCCAACGAACAGCACGAGATTGTCGGAGCGTCCCGCGATCGGAACGCAGAAATAAAGGACGGGCCCGAGCAACAGGTAGACGAAGTAAATCGCCTTACGCCCGGTGTAGTCGGACAGGGACGACCAAAAAAAGCGGCCGGCCATGTTGAAGAGACTCAGGAGGCCCACGAAACCAGCCGCGGCAGCGGCAGCCGTTTTGCCGGCGGTGGCGAGGCCCGCAGTGTCGGTCGCCGCGAGGCTCGCCTTGGCGTGCGGCAGCAGGAACATCTCCTGGATCATGGGCGAGGCCTGTTCCAGGATGCCAATACCGGCGGTAACGTTAAAACAAAGGATGATCCACAGGAGCCAGAATTGCGGCGTCCTCCACGCCTTGTCGACCGAGACATTCGCGGTGGTTATCAGCGAATAGGAGATCGCGGGCGGCACGTAGTCGGCCGGTTTCCAGCCCGGAGCGGGCAGCCGGATGGTGAAGACGCCGAACATCATAAAGCAAAAATAGATGATGCCCATCGTCACCAGTGTCGGGGCCACGCCGACGGTGGTCGCGGGCGCTCCGACGGTCGCCGGCGTGGAAAAATAGGTCATCAAGTTGGTCGCCAGCGGACTGCCAATCATTGCGCCGCCGCCGAAGCCCATGATGGCCATGCCGGTCGCCATGCCGGGACGATCGGGAAACCATTTCACCAAGGTCGACACGGGCGAGATATAGCCGATGCCGAGGCCCACGCCGCCGAGCGCCGTAGCCCGCGTAGACGAAAAAGAGATTGTGCATCTGCACGCCCAGCGCCGCGACCAGGAAGCCCGCGCCGAAACAACAGGCCGCGACAAACATGGCCTTGCGCGGGCCGTTCGTTTCCATCCACTTTCCAAAGGTGGCGGCTGATGCGCCGAGGATGAAGATCGCGATGGAGAAGATCCAGGCCAGTTGCGTTTGCGTCCAGTCGCTGGGATCCGATTTGGTGATGCCGATCAGTTTCGTCATCGGCAGCTTGAACACGCTGAAGGCGTAGACCTGCCCGATACAAAGGTGAATGGCCAGTGCGGCGGGCGGGACGAGCCAGCGGTTGTAACCGGGACCGGCGATGGAGTGCTGACGATCAAGAGTGTCGAGCATGGTATTAACGCTTTCTGGGGTGGAGTGAGGGGGGGGACAGGTGTGGGAAATTCAAGCTCTCGGCGACGCTGCTCGTTCGATCAGCATTTCGTCCCGGCCAGGGGATTCGGAAAGGTATCGACGTTTTGTTCTTCACTGCCGTTGAGGCAGGCAAAATCTTTTTCGATCAGGATGTGCAGCTTGTCGGTGTCGCCCGCGATCTGAAATCCCTCGATGCCCACCTGCTCGCAGGTGGCCCAATGCGCGACATGCGCGGCGGGAACCTCCACGACGATCCCGTGCGGTTGAAAGTGGGCCTGCAACCGACCAACGGCGCACGATGACTCGATAACGTAATGAAACGCGTTCTCGCGACCGGTGAAACAAACCCGCTCCTCCACGCGACCGCCGCAGGCGAGCTGCTCTACCTCCAGCTTTTTCAGGCGTAGACGGATTGAGTTGGCGGCGAGACGCAGTTTCATGAGTAAACTTCCTGGAGTTCGGGCTCGGGCACAACTGGCCCGCGCACACGGTCCGCTCCCGAGTAGATATTAAAACCGGTCGGCTTGGTGAAGCCGATGAGCGTGGCGCCGAATTTTTGCGCGACTTCCACGGCCAGGCTGGACGGCGCGCCGACAGCCACCAGCATCGGGATGCCGGACGCGATCGCTTTCTGCATCAGCTCGAAGCTGGCGCGACCACTGACGACGAGGATGCACTCGGCCAGCCGGTTGCGCGCGGCGAGGAAAAGCGAGCCCACGACTTTGTCGACCGCGTTGTGGCGGCCCACATCCTCGCGCACGATCAGCGGGTGACCCTCGCGGGTAAAAATCCCGGCTGCGTGAAGCCCGCCGGTGCGCTCGAACATCGCCTGCGCCTCGCGCAAGCGGTTCGGCAACGCGCAGATGATTTCGCTCGCGGCCTGCCACGTGGTCGTCGGTAAATTGGGGAATGCGCTCATCTCCAGCGCCTCGAGGGAAGACTTCCCGCAGACGCCGCAACTGGAGGTGGTGTAGAAGTTGCGTTGCAGCCGGTCGAGATCGAGCACGACGCCGGGGCGCAGGGTCACGCGAACCTTGTTTTGCCAGCCGCGCTCCTCATCGCGCGGGCCAAGCGAGTGGACCGCTTCCACCTGATCGAGCGCGCGGAGCAGACCTTCGCCGATGAGAAAGCCGGCGGCGAGTTCGCGATCGTGGCCCGGCGTGCGCATGGTGATGGCGACCGTCTTCCATTGGCGTTCGCCCTCGGGTCCGCTGGCGATTTGAATTTCCAATGGCTCTTCCAAGGCAAGCTGGTCAACGCTGGATTGCGCGCCCGTGGCCGATACGCGGGTGATTTCTTTGTCGGAGTACCGCTCGTTTGGCATAGGGAGGGACCGTGGTAGGGTAACGTAAGCTGCGGAATCGCGGTGCGCAAGAGGGCAGAACGGTTTTTGTACGATTCAAAGGTAGGCGGCTTAGGACACGTTCTTGGGTCCTGTGCCGGAAGCGTCCCGTCCCGGACACCTAAGCATCCGATCCGAAAAGGCCGCGTATTTTTCATGCGCACCCGCAGGTCGTCGCGCGTGCTCCCGCGACGACTCCCGGCGCAAGGCCTGCGCCGGCTACCCTTTGGTGCAACGCCTATCCTTTTGCGCCGATGCCTTGCAGGAAGGCATTGGCCAGGATCGTATGCCCGGGGGTGCCGGGGTGGATGCGGTCCCAGGCGAGGGTCATCGGGTGGAGGTATTTCATCGCGGCGTTGAAGGCGGCTTGGGTATCGACCAGGATGGCGCCGTGGCGGCGGGCCAGTTTTTTGACGACAGCGCCGTATTGGTCCATGCGAGCGCGCATCGGTTCACGCGCGTTCGGCTCGATCATGAAGGGTGTCAGCAGGACGAGGCCTTTCAGTTGGGGAAGCGTCTTCCGCACAAGCTCGTCCAAGGTCGCTTCGTAGATATCGAGGTTGACGTGGCATTCCGGTATAAGAGGCGAATCGAATTGCCGCCAGACGTCATTGATCCCGATCATAATCGAGAGCCAGTCGGGTTTGAGGTCGAGCACGTCGGTTTGCCAGCGCGCCTTGAGATCGAGGACCGTGTTGCCGCTGCAACCCACATTGGTCACGCGGATTTGGTGCGCGGGGTACTCCGCCGTCAGCCGTCCGTTGACGAGATTGACGTACCCTTTGCCGTAGGGCTCGAACAAGCCTTCGCCCAGCGGGCGCGTGCGGTCGGCGTCGGTGATGGAATCGCCGATCATGACCAGCCGGCTTTTGGGTTTGATCTTCATGGCGGATGTTTTGGGTGGAATTGGGACTGAAATCAAGCTCGCGCTTTGAACTGGGTAGCCGGCGCAGGCCCTTGCGACGGAGCTGTCCCGCAGCGGGACTGCTAAGGTATCCGATTTTAAAAGGACCGGGTTATTGTAAGGCGCGAGCACTGGCCGTTGCCCGTGCTCGCGCTACAGCTCGGCGCAAGGGTCTGCGCCGGCTACCGTTCGGTTAGCGCACCACCTCCCGGCGCCCGCCGAAGAGATGCCGCTCCCGGTATTCTTTGGGCGAATGGCGGGTGGCTTTCTTGAATTGCACGCAGAAGGCCGAGGAGGTGGGAAAACCGCATTTCGCCGCGACGCTTTTGATGGGCTCGTTGGTGCTGGCGAGGAGTTCGCGCGCGACTTGCATGCGGCGGCGGATCAGCGCCTGGTGGGGCGAAAGGCCTAGACGTTCCTTGAAGCGGTCGTGCAGGTGCGGCACGGACCAGCCGGCACCACGGGCCAGTTCCTCCAGCCGCAAGGGCTCGGCAAAGCGGCGGTTTACCATCTCGAGAACTTGCTGCAATTGGGCCGGCAACCCGCGCTCGCGCTGCACGCGCCGGTCAAGCTCCGCCTGAAAGCGGACGCGGCTGAGGATGTAGCGGAGGAGGATGGTGGAATCGAAAGCGTCGTCGGCGTGGAGGCGCACGACCTGGTTGGTGAATTGCATCACCTCGTCGAGGTCCTCCCACCGCGTGAGACGGGGGACGCGGCGGACGGGGCGCTTGCCATCGATGAAGCGCACGGCGAGGCAACGGTAGGGATTTTGGAAATCGCTGCGCCCAATGGTGGAGTCGCCCGGGATGTGCCAGAGGAGGTCGCCGGGCGTGACTTCCTTCCACGCGCCTTCGATTTCGACCCAGCCGCGGCCGCCGGTAACCAACTCGACGCACTGGTAATTTCCACCGAAGCGGTACGGAACGGGGTTCACTTTCCCGGATTGATGATAATGCGAAACGGAGAGGAGGCGGTTGGGGCCGTCGGTGGGCGGGATGGTTTTGCGTTGAAACCACAAATCCGACTTTTTTGGAACAACTCCGACTTTTTGACGATTCTTTCGCATTGCAGGAGGAGGCTCACGGGCATTTACTCGGAGCGATCCTATTTTTATACAACAATGAAGCCTCTATCAACTGTTCGTTTCGGTCTTATCGGTGCCGGACAAATCGCCCACTATGCGTCCGAAGCCATCCTGCAACATCCCCACGCCAAGCTCGTTGCCGTGCAGGACCCGCACTTGGAACGACGCACCACGCTGCAGAAGAAGCATGCGATGGAATTTGCGCACGAAGTGGTGGAAGATCTTCTGGCGAACGCGAATGTCGATGCGGTCTATATCGCCGTACCGAATAAATTTCACGTGCCGCTGGCGATTCAGGCGCTGGAGGCGGGCAAGCATGTCATCCTCGAAAAACCGTTTGCGATGAACGCGGGCGAGGCGGAAGCGGCGATCAACGTGGCCAAGAAAGCGGGCCTTGTCCTCAACTTGGGCATGAACCAGCGGTTCACCTCCGATTCGCAGAAAATCAAGCAGCTGGTCGAAGCCGGCGTGCTGGGCGAAATCTATCACGCCAAGGCGGTCTGGCGCCGCCGCACCGGCATCCCGAAATTGGGCACTTGGTTCGGCAACAAGGAAATCGCGGGCGGTGGGTCGCTCTACGATATTGGCGTGCACATGCTCGATCTTTGCCTCTGGACGATCAATAATTTCGAGCCGGTTTCGGTCACGGGCGCGACCTATACGAAATTTGGCCATCGCGGCCTAGGCGAGGGCGGCTGGGGACTCTCCGACAAGGTGGAAACGAAGTTCGACGTGGATGATTTCGCCTCGGCCTTCATCCGCTTCGCGAACGGCGCGACCGTGACGCTGGATACGAACTGGGCCTGTCATCAGGCGGTGGCCAATATCGAGAATGTCGAGGTCTTTGGCACCGAGGGCGGGGCGAGTCTGCGTCCGGCGCGCCTCTTCCGCGGCGGCACTTTCCCGACGGCGTACGAAGTGGTCGATGACCTGAAGATGAACCTGAGCATGCCGCACCAGGAGCGGTTTCACAATTTCATCAATCACTTGCGCGGCGAAGAGGAGCTGTGCGTGACGACGCACCAGGCTCTCGTCGTGCAGAAAATTCTCGACGCCATCGCGGAGTCAAACCTTACGGGCAAGGAAGTCCGCCTCGCCTAAACCTCCATTCATCCTTCAACTTAGAAAAATCATTATGAGCAAGGCCTTAGATTTCGGTGTCCAAAGTTACTGTTTCCGCGAAACCAAGAGCAACGCGGACCTCGCAAAGAAAGTCGTTGAGATCGGCCTGAACAAGCTGGAGATCTGCGGCGTTCACGCCGATTTCCAAAACGTTTCTTCCTTCCAGGATGTCGTTAAAACCTACCAGGATGCGGGTGTTTCCATCGTGTCGCTCGGGGTCGAAACCTTTGTCGGCGACGCGAAGGAGCGCAACGTGTTTGAATGCGCCGCGATCGCCGGCGCGAAGCACATCTCGGTTCATTTCAAGGTCGATTCTTTCAAGGAGGCGATCGAGAAGACGCAGAAATTGAGCGATGAATTCGGCATTCGCATCGGCATCCATTGCCACGGCGGTTACCAGTTTGGCGGCTCGCCTGATGTGCTGGATTACCTGATCAAAATCGGCTCGCCGCAGATCGGCCTCAACATCGACACGGCGTGGTGCCTGCAGATCGGCCCTTACTTGGGCAAGCCGGTCGAGTGGGTGAAGCGTTATGCGGGCCATATTTATGGGCTGCACTACAAGGACTTCGCTTTCGAGCGCAACGGCCAGTGGGTTGATACCATCGTGGGCCAAGGCAACCTTGATCTGCCTGCGTTTATCGCCGCGCTGGACGCCGCCAACTTCGACGGCATGTCGGTGATCGAGTACGAGGGCGACGTGCAAAACCCCGTGCCCGCGCTGAAGAATTGCGTAAAGGCGATGCGCGCTTCGGCCCGGGCCTAGGCCACCCGGAGCATCGGTTGGCTATTGATCACGGAGATGGACGGGCTAAACATCTAAAGATTAATGAAGACACTCAATGTCGGAATGATCGGCTACAAGTTCATGGGCAAGACCCACTCGAACGCGTGGCGGCAGGTGGATAAATTCTTTCCCGTGGCGGCGACGCCAGTGCTGCACACCGTTTGCGGGCGGGACAAGAAGGGCGTGAGGGCCGCGGCGAAGCAGCTCGGCTGGAAAAACGTCGCGACCGACTGGCGCGATGTTGTGGCCAATCCGGAAATCGATGTCCTCGACATCAACACGGCGAACGACACGCATGCGGAGATCTCCATCGCCGCGGCCAAGGCCGGCAAGCATGTGCTCTGCGAGAAGCCGTTGGCGATGACGGTGGCCGAGGCGAAGGCGATGCTCGAGGCGGTGAAGAAGGCTGGGGTCGTGCACATGGTCTGCCATAATTACCGGCGCATCCCGGCCATGGCGCAGGCGAAGAAGATGATCGCGGCGGGTGATCTCGGTCGCATTTTCCACTATCGCGCGCGGTATTTGCAGGATTGGATCGTCGATCCCGAATTCCCGCTGGTGTGGCGCTTGCAGAGCAAGATCGCCGGCAGCGGTACGCATGGCGATATCAATGCGCACATCATCGATCTGGCGCGTTATCTCGTGGGCGAACTGGCCGAAGTCTGCGGTCATCTCGAGACGTTTGTGAAGGAGAGACCGATTCCCGGCACGAAGAAAAAGGGCCGTGTGACGGTGGATGATGCGGTCATCACGCTGGGCAAGTTCAAGAATGGCGCGCTGGCCTGCCTCGAGGCGAGCCGCTTCGCAGCGGGTCGCAAGAATCACATTCAAATCGAAATCAACGGCAGCAAGGGCTCGCTCGTGTTCGATTTCGAAGACATGAACCGGCTCAAGTATTTCAGCCGTGACGACGCTGCGGACCGTCAGGGCTATCGCGACATCATCGTGACCGAGGGCGTACATCCGTTCGTCGGCGCGTGGTGGCCGCCCGGTCACATCATCGGGTACGAGCACACGTTCGTGCACACCATTTTCGATTTCATCCAGGCCGTGGTGAAGGGCAAATCGGTGCAGCCGACCTTTGCGGATGGGCTGGAAAACCAGAAGGTTTTGGAAGCGGTCGAGAAATCGTCGAAGCAACGCCGCTGGGTGAAGGTTTAGAATCCTTTATCTCCGAGATATATGAGCAGTCCATTTTTAGGGCCGATTCAATATTCGGGAGAGGAATCTCCCGATGGGACGAAAATCAACGATTGGGAAACTGCCGATGAGTTGCTTTCCCATCTCGACACCAATGGAAAGTCATTTGCCTGTTTTGAGAAATCGGACGGCAGCTACTTTCAATGTGCGGGCAACCAGACGAGATTGACGGCCGAGGTGCGAATCTACGACACCCCACAGAAATTCAGGCACGTTGTATTGGGTTTGGGAACACTCTCAGGCAAGGAAGAACAAATCGCGACTACGGAGTATGAGGTCACCGTGGATTCCAGTCAGGTTTTGCAAATCCAGCATGTTCGCCAGATCCTTCGGCCCTGGCTTGAAACCGGGCGACTGCCGGACGACTTCACCATGACGGACGTCACCGATCGATTTGTCTAGTAAGAGTCTGATCCCAAGTTTTGCAGCCAAACACAACGAAGCCATCACGCTAAAAACACTATGCCCCGCAACATCACCCTCTTCACCGGCCAATGGGCCGATCTTCCTCTCGAAACGCTGGCCGCCAAGGCCAAGAGCTTCGGCTACGATGGCCTGGAGCTCGCCTGCTGGGGCGATCACTTTGACGTCACCAAGGGCGCGGCGGATCAAGCGTATTGCGATGGCCGCCACGCGCTGCTGGCCAAGCACGGACTGAAGACTTTTGCTATTTCAAGCCATCTCGTCGGCCAGGCGATCTGCGACAATATCGATGAGCGCCATAAGGCCATTTTGCCCGAGCATGTCTGGGGCGACGGCAAGCCGAAGGATGTGCAGAAGCGCGCCGCGGAAGAAATGATCAAGGCCGCGCATGCCGCGAAGAATCTCGGCGTCAAGGTCGTGAACGGATTCACCGGCTCGAAGATTTGGTCGCTGCTCTACAGTTTCCCGCCGGTCAGCGACGCGCAGATCGAGGACGGCTACGCCGATTTCGCCGCGCGCTGGAATCCGATCCTTGATGAATTCGCCAAGGCCGGCGTCCGCTTCGCGCTCGAAGTCCACCCGACCGAGATCGCGTTCGATATCGTCAGCGCCGAGCGCGCGCTCGAGGCCATCAAGCACCGTCCCGAGTTCGGTTTCAATTACGATCCTTCCCACCTCGGCTACCAGGGCGCCGACTATGTGAAGTTCATCACGAAATTTGGCGACCGCATTTATCATGCGCACATG
>CAZZWT010000044.1:0-13892 GCA_964657775.1 uncultured Candidatus Methylacidiphilales bacterium
TGGTGATGAAGATGGAGCATTGATTCCCGTTACTGGTAGGGACGCGACTTCGTCGTTTCCCTCGGTGGGCGGCACGGAGTGCCGACCCTATCCTACGACCTCAATTCCAGCCCTCCTTTTTTCAACCAGCGCTCGGCGCGTTGATAGTCCGGGAAAGCCTGCGCAACGTGTCTCCAATAGCGCGCGGAATGGTTCATTTCGCGCCGGTGCATGAGCTCGTGGATGATGAGGTAATCGACGACAAACGGCGGGGCTTGGATAAGGCGCCAATTCAAGGAAATCGTCCCGCGTGCCGAGCAGGAACCCCAGCGCGATTTCTGCGCGCGGACGGAGACGCGATTTACCACGATGCCGTGCGCCAGCGCGAGCTCGCGGGTGCGGACGGGGAGTTCGCGCTCGGCGAGGCGGCGCAGGTGGGCGAAGACGGCGTCGCGGTAATCGGGCCGCGGTTGCGCGAGCCTCAGCGTTTGATCGGCGAACGTGAGCGTGATGTGGGTTTCGCCCGTGAGGTGGAGGACGGTTTCCTCCCCGCGATAAAGGAAGCGCGTCCCCTTGCCCCAGGGCTGGCGTGTGGTCTCGCGCGCCTTCCAGTGGGCGAGACGCTTCAGCAGCCACGCCTCGCTGCGCTCGAGAAAACGGAGCGCCTCCGCCTCCGATCCGCGCCGGGGAATGACGAGCCGCGCCGCGCCGTCCGGCCGCAGGCCAAGCAGATAACGCCGCGCCTTGGGCCGATGGACGAGGTGAACCGTGATGCCATGTTTCCACTCGAGCGGCCGGTCGATTTTGGCCTCGCGCACAGAACGCGTTGGCTTGAGCCGTTCCATCTGCCGGCCAAGGAAATCGAGCGAGAGTTGGAGCATGGGCGGGAAGGAATCTACGCGAAAATCGAGCGCGCGGCGTGAAGAAAAAATTGGGTAGGGATGTAACGCCGTCCTGTTCGTCGACAGACGGCACGGTGCCGCAGCTACCGCGGCAGGGTCAACCGCCGATGGAAAAGTTCCAGCGTCAGCTCAAACCCGAGCCGGCTCGCCGCCGAATCGTAGCGCGGACCCTCGTCGCGCGAGAACGCATGCACGCCGTTGAATTCGTGCCACGCGAAATTCGCCTCAGCGGTGGTGAGGGCATCGTAAATCACCTTACGTGCCAGCAGCGGCACGTGCGGGTCTTGCCGGCCCCAGTTGAAGAGCAACTCTGCTTTCATCTCCTTCATCCGCGCCAGCGAATCGTCCTTATTCCCTTCACTGAAGGAGCCGGTGTGAAGGTCCGTCGCATAGAAGCACGACCCCGCCAGCGCGCGCGGATCGAAGGCTGCGCGAAAGGCGAGATGCCCGCCGAGACAAAAGCCCCACGTGCCCACACCCGCCCAGGGATACTCGGGGCGCGCCAGAATCCAATCGATAAGCGCACGCGCGTCCGAATCGAACGATGCCAGCGGCTTCTCGAACTTGAGAAAATTGCCGCGATCGGTTCCTTCCTTGTCATAGGCGAGGACTTTGCCCGGTTCCTCGTACTCGTGATAGACCTCCGGCGCGAGCACCTCAAATCCCTCGCCCGCCAGCTTCGCCCCTAGTCGCCGGATCGGGCCGGTGACTTGATAAATCTCCGAGTACAGGATCACCGCGGGCCGCACACTGCCAACTTTCGGCACGAAGCGATGGACGCGCATGGTTCCGGTCGGCGTGGCGATATCGACGAAGTCCTGGTCTTGGATGCTCATATTATTTGGTGGTCATGACGATACGCCCATCCCATTCCGGCGGCGGGGGCGTGACGATAAATTCACGGCTTTTCTCGAGGTAATTCTTCCCGCAGAAATCGTCGGGATAATCTTTCAGGAAGGCGACGAAGGCCGCCTCCGCCTCGGCAAACCGGCGGGCGACGAAATGATCGAACGCGGTTTCATATTGCGCCACGGCTTCGGGCGACATCTTGACCTGCGCGAGGTCCGACTTCTCCGCCAACACCTCGAAGACCAGGGTGGCCTGCGTCTTGCCCTTCAACTGAATAAACCCAAGCCGCCGCACCAAAAACGAATCACCGATCAACAACCGCACACTTTCGCTGATCGCGAGATCGGTGCGGAATTCCTTCGTGATACCTTCCAGCCGTGAGGCCACGTTTACTTCGTCGCCGATCATCGTGAATTCCTTTCGGCCGGTGGAACCCAAAATGCCCGCCTGCACAATGCCGTGATTAAGACCCACGCCGATCCGAATCGGAGTCAGCCCCAGCTCCTTGCGTTCTTCGTTCAAGGTCCTCAGGCGCACCCGCATCAACAGTGCAGAACTGACGGCGTTACGCGCGTCTTGCTCCGGGCCCATGCTGGTGTCCGCAATATCCCCCCACGCCGCCATGACCGCGTCGCCGATGAATTTATGGACGGTGCCTTTCTTTTCCGTGATGCAGGGCACCATGCGCTCGAAATAGGTATTCAATTGCCGCATCACCTCTGCGGCCGTCTTGCCTTCGCTAAATTTGGTGTAGTCCCGAATATCGGAAAACAAAATCGTGGAAGGTCGATCGGCTCCTCCCAACTGAACATTCTCAGGATGCTTCAAAAGATGGTTCATAACCTCCGGCGAAAGCATCTGGGCGAACACGCCCCTGATTTGTTGCCGCCCCTTCTGCTCTTCCTGCCAGCGCAGAACGACGCCGCCAAAGTTGACCACGGTATAGCTGAGAATAGGCCACGCCATCGGAATGATGACGCTCCACCGTCCAAAGACCCAGGTCACCGTGACGGCGTAAAGGATCACAACGAGAATCGGAACCACGACCGCTTCGACCAATGGAGCCACCTTTAGCCGGAGGAGAGTCGGCCAAGTCACCAACGACCAACCCAATACAACCCATCCCCAAGGGACAAAACTAAGGTAGTCATTTTTGAGAATATTGTTGATCACATCGAGGTGCGTGTACGGCAGCGGGCTTGCCGCCTGCAACGGCGTAGGACCCAAATCGGTCAGAGAAGTCGCTGCTTCTCCAACCAAAAGGACTTTGTTCTTAATGTCACATTGGGGAGGAATGGGCGTC
This sequence comes from uncultured Candidatus Methylacidiphilales bacterium, assembly GCA_964657775.1. Taxonomy (GTDB): domain Bacteria; phylum Verrucomicrobiota; class Verrucomicrobiia; order Methylacidiphilales; family UBA1321; genus JABDGH01. The sequence continues at coordinate 3,034 of CAZZWT010000044.1, forward strand.
CCCTTCGAGACGTTTTCCTCAAGAGCCTTGACCAACTGACCGAACGAGAGTGATTGGAACGAATCATTTCGCCGATAGTTGATAAAGTATTGGCCGTCTGGCGTGATTGGAATCGTCCACGTTTTTCCGGAGCTGTTTTTCAGCACGACGTTTTTGCCAACATTGACCACCACGTCGCTGATACCCAGCATCTGGCAAATCGTCTGCAACGCGAGAGACGGATAGATATGATCATCCAGGCGCATCACCAAGGGGATGGTGTGGCGGATATAGTCGATCTTGGAAGGGTCGTCGTTCACAAAGCCAAACAACGATTTTTGACGCAACGGCTCAACCGGCAAGGTGGCGATGTTTGACCCACGGATCTGCTGAATATCGCCATTAACATGCGTGAACGGCATCGTTGGTCCGGGAACCGCCAACTCAGCCTTGGTCTTTGCTTCTGCCGCAGCTATGACCTCAGGATTTTCATCCCCCGCGACTCCGGCCGGACGAACGCTGAGTGCGCCTGTGATAACATTGGGAAGTAGATCGGCGGCTTCGCCCAACGCCGCATCATCCGCTGGGTTTGCTGACCTCTCCGTGTACAGAATGTCGAAGGTGACGGCATAGGGATTGGAGTTCGTTTGCGCCACATCGGTTAGGAATGCGGCGATCGTGGTTCGCGGCCAGGGATATTTGCCGAGGAGATCGAGCGATTGCTGATCGATACCGAGGAAAAGAATTCGCTGATCCGCGGGAGGATCGTACGAAGCTCGCTCCCTGAAACGCAGATTGACGGTCTGATCCTCCAAATATTCGGCGACCCATGTTTGTTCAAATAAGGCCACTACGGCCAGCGCGACGAGCGGCGCGATGAGGTGATATCTCCGTGCCCGCCACCAGCCAGGGGGCAGGTTCGAGAGGGCCTTCGTCATGGCGATTACCTTCGGAAAAAAGAGCGGGCTGGCAAGCTTTTACCGAGAAAGGCGGAAATCGAAACCACTGCTGCCGCTCCGTGGACTCCGTGCGAAACCCTTCGCCCTCTTTTCGGTACTTTGCCTTTCCTTTGCAGCCCTCCGTGCGAAACTGAGATTCCACCTCAGAGAGAGGCTGGACATCCTTCTCGCGATAATTTATTACTGATCCCTCGGTAAGAACTGCTTTGCCCTTTGGATGACGCCCGGTCTTTAGAAATTTTGTATGCCGCTGCACGAACAAGACATCCACTATTTCATCGACGTCACGCTGGCGCACCTCAACAAGATCACCGGCAACGAGATCGTTTCGCGCGATCCCACCATCGAGTTTCAGTCGCTCGTTTTCTCCGCCTACACCGGCCTGCTGCACCTCAAGGGCAGCGCGGAGGGCTTTGTCTACCTGACCGCGTCGCAGTCCTTTTTGCAAAACCTCTACAGCTTCCGCCAGAATCGCGGCCGCGCCACGGAGGAGCAGTGCCGCGAGGTCATCGCCGACATCACCGGCACGATCGCGCATGGCGTGCTCAAAAAATTCGGCGCCACCCTGCAGTTGAGCGAGCCGCGCATTTTCAGCACCGTGCCGGATGACCCCATCGAGATGCCGCCCGCGGTTTTTGTGCAGCCGCTTGTCTGGCGCAAGGAGCACGCCTACTTTGTCCTCGGTCTCGCTTCGGCCGAGACGGCCTCGTCCTGATTTCAAGTTGTAACCCCTACTTTTATTTTTCCATGACTGGCACCGAGATTTACAAACGCACCGCCACCTACGAGACCAAGGCCCGCGAGATCAAGCTGCATGCGCCCCATTGGAAATTGCTGCTGGCCTACGATGGCGCGAAGAGCCTGAGCGAAGTGGCGCTGACTGCGGAGATGTCGTTCGCCCACGCGCTGCCGCTGACGCAGAAATTTCTGGATGAAGACTGGATCGCGGAGCAGCCCATCACGCTGGATCAATACCTGAAGCGCATCGGCACCAAGGACCTCGCCCCCGGCGCGGCCGTTCCGCCGCCCACCGTTTTGCATGAGCCGGGGCAAGCCACTCCTTCCCTCGCGGCCGCTCCGTTGCCCGTGGCACCGGCACCCGCTGTTTCCGCACCGCAGGCCTCCACGCCTCGTCCCGCGATCCAGCCGCCGGAGATTCAGACCCCGCCGCCGCTGCCGCCTTCCGTGCGTCTCGGCTCGCCTGCGGCGGTTTCAACGCCTTCAATTGCCGTGCCCGCGCCCAAGATCGTGGGCCGCGCGATGCGGCTCAGCGCGGTGGTGGATTTCATCACCTCGCTCGTCGGCAACGTTGCCATCGGGCAGGTTTTGGTTTACCGCGTTTTTCTGCGTGTGCCGCCGGAACTGCTGATGGCCGAGGACATCGCCTCGGTCTATCTCGTCAGCGACACCAGCATGATCAAGGGCGAGAAGCTGCAGAAGGCGATCGCCGACGCGGTGAATTCCGTCACGAAGAAGCTGTTGCCGGATAGCGTTTACGCCGCTGCTTAGCGTGCTGCGCACGGCAGTCATTCAAAGCGGCGATGGAACCTGAACCGCAGTCGCCGGTTAAGAAAGACAACCACCTCATCCGTCCCTATCGCCCGGCGGATCGAGAAACTTTGCGCGCCATCTGCGCCGATACCGGATTTCTCGGCAAGCCGATCGATCCGGTATTTGAGGATCGCGAACTTTTCGCCGATTACCTGACCAGCTACTACACGGACGTAGAGCCGGAATCGTGCTTCGTCTGCGAGTTTCAGGGCGAAGTGAAGGGCTACGTCATGGGCTCGCGCTTCCCGAAAAAAAAGGAGGCGTACGAGCGGCGCATGCTGCCGGGGCTCGTCGCACGCGGGCTGTGGCGCTACTTCACGCGGCCCTACCACGCAGCCAGCCGCAAGTATGTGAAGTGGATCCTGACCCAAGCGCGAAAAGAAGTGCCCTTCACGCCGCCCGATATCCCCCACTTCCATTTCAACGTGCGGCCGGAGGCGCGCAGCGTCGGCGCGACGCGCGAGATGGTCGATACGTTCCTGCGCCATCTCATCGCCCACGGCGAGAAGCAGGTCTACGGGCAAGTCGTCACCTACGAATCGCGGCGCGGCAACCGGATGTTCGAGCGCTACGGCTTCCGCGTCATCGACGAGCGCGAAGTGACGAAGTACCGCGATCTCCACGCCGGCAAAATCTATCTCTTCACCATCCTCAAGGACCTGACGGAGAACGCGACGATCTACGGCCGCGATTTGCGGAAGAAGGGCGAGGCATAAATTCGGGCAGCCCGATGCGAACCACTTTGACCTAGCCGAGTCCGCCCGCCTCCGTTACACTCTCTTTCCTATCGGCTTTCCCAAGCCGCACTGCGAACGCACCCGTAGCTCAACTGGATAGAGTACTTCCCTCCGAAGGAAGGGGTTTCGAGTTCAAATCTCGACGGGTGCACTCTCTCCCAGTAAGTATTTGGATAGGCAGCCTGAATAGAGGTTGTGCCGGTAATAGAGGCTACCGCATGGCAACGAGCCAGGGGAAGAACCTATCTTTAAGACGAGCTTCACCAAGGCAATTAACGGACCTATTCAATCTGTTCAAATATGTCGGGATTATCTAAAAAGATAGGTCGATCTTTCCCGCAGAGGCCCGCGGAGGCAACCGATTCCCCCTTGGTTCTTCCTGCTTCCTCACCGCGATCATACCTGAATGTGACGCTCTTGTCTTTCAAGGCGGGCGTAATCGCCGCCGCAGTCCTTTGGATTTACGGGCCGACGCTGCGCGGTGAGTGGTTGTGGGATGATGATCTCCTCATCACCAACAATGCCACCGTGAAGGATCCCGCCGGCCTTTGGCGCATCTGGTTCCAGCCCGGCAGCATGATGGATTATCAACCCCTCAAATTTAGCGTCGTTTGGTTACAGTGGCATCTTTGGGGTGAAAACACGCTCGGCTATCACGTCACGAGTATCTTTTTGCATCTTTTGAGCGCGCTGCTGGTGTGGCGACTCCTGCACCAGGTGGGCTTGAAGTTCGCCTGGTTAGGCGGTCTGATCTTCGCGGTTCATCCGGCTCAGGTTGAATCGGTAGCTTGGATTTCCGAGCTGAAAAATACGCTCTCTCTACCACCCTTTCTGCTGGCGATGTGCGCTTTCATCAATTACGAGAAAGATGGGAAATCACGAGATTATTTCCTCGCACTTGGCTTTTTTATCGTGGCCATGCTTTGCAAGATCACCATGGCGATGTTTCCGCTCGTGATTTTACTCTACGCTTGGTGGAAGAGTGGGCAGATCCGCTACAGCGATCTGCGGGCCAGTGCCCCGTTCTTTGCGGTCTCTGCGTTGCTCGGCGTCGTTACCGTCTTTTTTCAGCAGCACCACAGCGACTTCGCTACCGCGCCCGCAATCGGATTGCTACCTCGGGTCGCTCTGGCCGGCCTGGTGATCTCCTTTTATATCTCGGATTTTCTCTGGCCTGTGGGGTTGCTGCTGATCTATCCGCCGTGGCAGGTTACGCCGCTGTCACCTTTAAGCTTGGCGCCGTTGCTGTTACTCGGCGCCGTCGCCTGGTGGTGCTAGAGCAAGCGCGCGACTTGGGGGCGGAATCCACTGTTCGGACTCGGCTTCATTCTGGTCAACCTCGGTCCGGTTTTTGGCTTTATCCTCGTCAGTTATCCGAACCTGGTGTGGTCATTGGACCATTTATTCTATTTGCCTTTTATTGGATTGATCGGTGTCACAGTGGCGGCCTTGGAACAGATCGACCGAAGACTTCCTGCGGTCGGACGGTTCAGCGGTACCGGGATCGTCGCCGTGATCGCACTGCTGCTGATTTGGGAAAGCACGGCCTACTCGCGACTATTTGCGCACGCCGACGCTCTCTATACTTACACGCTCCAGCACAATCCCGAGGCTTACGAAGCGGAAACGAATATGGGCAAAATCTTGGTTCGGGCGGGCCGGGTGCCTGAGGCAATCGACCTCTATCGCAAGGCCCTCTTGGTCCGGCCCGACTTTTTCGAACTGCAGAACGATGTGGGCAACGCCTTACTCAAAATCGGTGGGACGGCCGAGGCATTGGAACATTATACCCTGGCGCTGGCCATCAAGCCCGATTCCCCCGAAGCACACAACAACCTCGGCGACGCCCTTCAGAAACTAGACCGGATTCCGGAGGCAATTGCGCACTATCGACGGGCCCTCGAACTGCAACCAAGCCTCGCCGAAGCCCACAACAACCTGGGCAACGCCTTATTCAAGGAGGGTCAGACGGACGACGCGGTGGAACAGTACGAGGCCGCGCTGAAGATCAACTCCGGCTCGGCCCAGATACACGACAACCTGGGCAACGCCCTGCAGAAAACGGGACAGGGAGACAAAGCGAGAGATGAATTTCGGATATCGGTCCAGCTCGATCCAAAGGACGCCGAAGCGCACTACCACTTCGGCAACGCTCTGCTCAGGAACAAACAGATCGACGAGGCGATCGACCAATTTAACGAAAGCTTGAAGATCGATCCGAACAATGCCGAGGCGCACAACAGCATGGGCATAGCCCTGTATGCTACGGGCAAAAAGCAGGAGGCGATCGCACAATTTCAGGCTGCAGTCCAAATTGATCCCAACTACGCTTCGGCCCGGAACAACCTGGCGCACGCCCAAGCCTCGCAATAAAAAGGATATTTCTCCCGGCGTGGTCCGCATACGGAACTGGACCAGCCCATGGTTTCGCGTTCAAATCTCAATGGGTGCCCGCTTCGTTGGCACGAGCCGCGTCTTGTCGTGGAACTCCTCGATGCCCAGCGCCCAAGCGCGGAGGTAGGCGACGACGTCCGACTTTCTTAATTTCATCACCGGCGCTTTTGTTTTCCGGTAAGGGGCCATGCGCGAAACGATTTGGGCATGGGACAAATCCTCGAGATGCGAAAAATCATCAGCGCAAAGCCCCGCCGCCAGTAATCGCGCGAAGACCTCGTTGCGCGGCAGGCCGCTGTCGGCGCAATAGGTTTGGGTCATCTCGCGCCAGGTGGGAAGAAACGCGCCTCCATCGTAGATCGGCGGCAGTACCCGTTTCAAGCCGGCGGCGTTGGTCTGCAGGATTTGCCGCGCCACGGCCCCGCAATTGCATCGCGTTCGGTCATTCCACTCGTAGCCAAACCAGGTGCGATCGAGGTCATCGGCGGCGTTGTCGAGCACGCCGGCGAGGTGAAGAGGACGGTCAAAAACCTGGTCCTCACGGCGGGGGGCGAAGGATGCGAAACTCATCGGCAAACGTAAGCCCGGGATGGCGGATTGTCATGTGACATTCCGGGCGGCCCGAAAATTTCAAAGTTGCTCGAGCGAATCCCACAGCGGCTTCAGGTCGGGATCGGTCACCGCTTCCTCTCGGAACGCCTTGTTCCGGCCGAAGCAGAGTTTGAGCAGTTTCTTCGCGTCCGGCAGATGGCCGAGCTGCGTTTCGTAGCAGGCCAGGTTGTAGGCCCACGTGGCCGTCTCGCGGATCGCGCTCGGCGCGCGGAGAAGCGTGTCCTTCGCCTGCTGCGTGTGGGCCAGCTCGTGCTGGCAGAAGGCGGTGCGGAACCAGAATTCCAGCTCGGCGGGGAAGAGTTCGCACAACGATTCGCCGAGGACGGCGCCTTCCTGCCACAGCTTCATGGCCATGACCAGGTCCAGCCGCGCGAGCAGGACGGTGGGGTCGGTCTTGAATTCTTCCGGCAGGCTTTCGAGCACCTCGTTGGCCTCGTCGAACATTTTCAAATGCACGTAGCCGAAGAACGGGTCGAGCAGGGCATCCAGTTCATGGCTCATGTTGTGCTCTAGGGTACACTGGCCGCGTCGCTTTTTACAATTCTTTGACAATCTTCTCCCATTCTCCTGACAATTTCCCCGCGCGGGTGCCCATAGTCTTGAAGACATCAACAGGACATTGCTTATGCAAAACTTTTTCAAAATTCTTCGCGCGGTTTTCTTTCTCATTTTGGGCGGCCTAAATCTGCCGGCCGATCCGGCACCGGTATCCACCGCGCTGGATCAAGCGCAGAAACAATTCAAAGCGCAGAACTGGGCCGAGGCGCGCGCGTCGTTCGATCGCGCACGTGATCTGGCCGGCGACTGGCATTCGCCTGAGGCGCGGCTGGCAGTGGAGGGCGCGGTGGCCTGCTCGATGCGGTTGCAGTTTTGGGATGACGCGCTGACTCGCTCGCAGGCTTTCGTTGAGAACAACAAGGGCCGTTTTGAGGAAGCCGTGGGCGAGCGCTTCGCGGCGGGCATTTATCTCAGCGTGCCGCACCAGGGGACAAAGCAGGGCGGCACGTATCTGCGCGGGCAATGGGGCCAGGGCGTGCAGGTGTCGAGTTTCAAGAAGGACCGCAAGGAGGCGATCCGGCGCTACGAACACGCGCGCGACATCCTGGCCGGCTTGGTGAAGGCGATCGGCACGACTGCGGATAATCCTGCCACGGACGACCGGCGCAAGCTGCTCAATGCGGAACAAATCGGGCTCGATTTCGATCTCGTCTCGGCGCTCTCGTCGCACGAGGAATATGGGTTCGGCGGCTGGGGCTGGTGCTTCTGGTGGTGGGGAAGTTGGGGTGAGCCGGAGGAGGATTCCGCCGCGGTCGATGAGGCTGATTACGAACAGCCGCGCGAGTTCGGCCGCTATGGCGCGCAACAGGAGAAACCCACCGGCCTGCCGCTCGGGCCCGATGGCGCGCCGCGGTTTTTCCCGGCGCCGGATGCCTACGCGGCGACGTTGGGCGATGGGCCGAAGATCCGTTTTCTCCTCGGTGAAGTGCAGACGCTCGACACCTCCGAATCGCGCGACGACAGCGCGCAGGCCCTCTTCCGCCTGGCCATGATTTGCCGCGGGCTCTACGGCCCCGACATCATCGCGCAGTGGAACAATCAGAACACGCAGTACGATCGCTTTGGCCGTCCCCTGCCCCGCGCGCCGCTGGGCGATCTGCCCACGAAGAAAATCTGGGAACTCGCCGATGACGAAGCCATCGCCATTGCGGGCGGCAAGCTACAGGTGGTGACGTTGCCTGCGTCGGAGAGCCCGCTCGCGATCCTGGGCCAGATCGAAAAGCTGTGCCCGAAGAGCAAGCTCGTCCCCGAGGCGATCTACACGCGCGCCCTCTATATGCAGAGCCGCCAGCAATTCCCGGAAGCGATCGCGGAATATCAGCGTCTCCAGGCAGCCTTTCCCAAGGAGAACCGCAGCGCCGCCGCCGCTGCCCAGATTAAGTTAATTCGCGCGCCCGGCGTGATGCTCGACTCGACCGGCGTTCATCTTCCCGGCGACAAGCCTGCGCTTACCTACACCTTTCGCAACACCGACACGATCGATTTCACCGCGCGCCGTTTCGATCTGATGGGCTACGTGAATGCGGGGCTGACCGATCTCAGCGACCAGCATTGGTACCGCATCAACAATCTCGAAGGGCAGATGTTCCAGGACGACGAGTGGAAAAAATACACTGGCGAGAAGGCGGCGGAATGGACCGATCACGTTCCGCTCAACGCCGCGAGCCGGGCCGATTCGGGCAAGACCGCCGCGCCGCTGACGGAGCCGGGCGCCTATGTCGTCGAGGCGCGCGCGCATCAGGGTGGCGAGGTCTCGCGCGTGCTCGTCTTCATCACGGACATTGCGATCGTGCACAAGAATCTCGTCAACAAGGGACTCATCTATATCGCCGATGCGCGCACCGGCCAGCCGCTGGCGAATCACGCCCTGCGCGTGGTGGAAACGTGGGCTGAATACGATCAGCCCAAAAATAAGAATCATTTTTTCACCGTCTCCACGCCGCTGACGACGAACCAGGACGGCGCGATCGAGTACCAGCGCAAGCAGGGGCAGCACGGCAGCAATATCAACGTGATCGTGACCGACGAGAACAACCGCATGGCCTTTTCCTTTCTCCAGAATTGGCAGGAATCCGATTATTACGACAACATCTACCAACAGGGCCCGCGCAATTACGTCATCACCGACCGCCCCGTCTACCGGCCCGGCTCGACGGTGAAATTCCGCATCTGGGCCCGCTATCTTTCCAATGGGCGCATCAATCCGCCTTCCTCCGGCAGCAATATCCGCGTCGAAATCTATGACGCGAAAAATAATCAGGCCTTCACCACCCTCCTGACCACGGGTGAGAACGATTGCGCCTCGGGCGAATATGCCTTGCCCCCGGATGCAGCCCTGGGCGTGTATCAAATCCGAGTTGATGGCAACATGCCGGATGGACGCTATAACGGCGGCGGTCTCTTCCGCGTGGAGGAATACAAGAAGCCCGAGTTTTCCGTCACCGTCACGCCGTCGAAGACACAGGCGCGGCTCGGCGAAAAAGTGACGGCGAAGATCGCGGCAAAATATTATTTCGGCGCGCCGGTGGCCAACGGCACGGTCAGCTACAAGGTTTTCCGCGAGGATTATCACCACGTCTATTGGGGCCCGGACCAGTACGACTGGCTTTACGGCGCGGGCTACGGCCACGACTATTATCCCTATCCCTGGTTCCCATGGTGGGGCCGTTGGGGCTGCTTCATCCTCGGCGATCTCTGGCCGTGGGACTATGGCTACGGATACGGCAGGCCCTACCGCGGCTACAATCCGTACGGCAGCGACCAGGAACAGATGGATCGCCGCAGCGCGGAGAGCGGCACGCGCCACGCCTTGCGCGAACTCGTTTCTCAAGGCCAGGGCTCGCTCAAGGCCGACGGCACTTACGATGTCGCGTTCGACACCGCGCCCGCGTTGCGCGACTTGGGCGACCGCGACCACCGCTACACCATCGAGGCCGAGGTGCGCGATGCGAGCCGCCGCACCATCACGGGCCAGGGCGACATCAAGGTCACGCGCCAGCAATTCTACGCCTTTGCCGAGACGAAGAACGGCTGGTACATGCCGCAGGAGGATGCGTTCGTCGACGTGCGCACGCTGACCGCCGACAACACGCCGCTCGCGACCAATGGCAAGGTCACCGTCTATCGCATCAGCTACACCGGCACGGATAACGCGGTGGAAAAAGAGGAGGTGGTGAAAAGCTGGGATGCCGAGACCGATGCCGATGGCCGTCTCTCCTTCAAGTACCCGATCCCGAGCGAGGGCCAGTATCGCATCACCTATCTGACTCACGATGACTGGCAGCAGGAGGTGCAGGCGAACACGGTCTTTTGGGTCAGCGGGCCGAAGTTCGACGGGCGCGTCTATCGCTTCAACGATCTCGAAATCGTCGCCGACAAGCGCACTTACCAGCCGGGCGATGTCGCGCATCTGCTCATCAACACGGCGGAAAATAACGACCGCATTCTGTTCAGCGACGATGTCTCCGCCGATATTCTGCGCACCTATCGCTTCATCGATCTGCCCCAGCGCAGCACGGTGATCGATGTGCCCATTACCGAAGCACGCGTGCCGAATTTCTTCGTTGAGGCGACGCTGGTGCGCAATGCGCAGGTGCGGCAGGAAAGCCGCGAACTTTTCGTCCCGCCGACGCACGACCTGCTCAACCTCACCGTCGCCACCGACAAGGAAACCTACAAACCGGGCGAGACGGGCAAGGTCCACGTCACACTGACCGATGCCGAGGGCAAGCCGGTCGCGGGCGATGTCACGCTGACCGCCTTCGACGAATCGATCACCTATATCCAGGACGAGTTCGGGCCCGCGCCGAAGGTTTTCTACTATGGCCAGCGCCGTGTTCATCAACCCTACGTGGAGGCGTCAATCGATCGCACGTTCCAACCGTCGGGCCAGCTCGATGCGCCGCAGGACGAGATCTATATGAATGGCATCCCCGAGGGCTGGCAAGGCATGTGGCCGATCTCGAATTCGGGACTGACGTTGAGCGGGTTCAATACGTTCACCGGCGCGTCGCGTCTCAAGGGCAGTGTCGCGGGGAAAGACGCGGAGGGATATTTGATGAATGGCTTG
>CAZZWT010000045.1:0-13754 GCA_964657775.1 uncultured Candidatus Methylacidiphilales bacterium
AGAGAAGGGTTTCCTCGTTAACGCCCGGGTGAGTATCGACCAGCAGATAATCGAGTTGGAGGCTCTCGATCAGCGCCTGGAAGCCGTCGTTGAGCAGGCCGACATCGTAGCCCTCTTTCAGGATGCGCCCGATGTCCGAGATCTTCATGCTGGAGGGCACCAGGTGCAGCACGGCCTGCGGATTGCCCAGGCGTTTCGAGACATCATAGGCGGCTTCCTCAATCCGGCATTCGCCCCAGATGAAATGATTGAGCGTAAACTTGACCGCATCCTCCGCCAAGGCGAAGGGCATATGAATGCCGGGTGACTGAATATCGGTATCCACCACGGCGACTCGTTTGCCGGCCAGCGCGATTTGCGCCGCCAGATTGGCCGTCAAATTGGATTTGCCGGTGCCTCCGCGAAACGAATGGACCGAGACGATTTTTGCCACACCGCGATGGTTCAGGATTTGCCCGAGTTCTTCAACTTCAAACGCATATCCCGGGCCCGTGACTGAAGGTCCTTGAAGTAGGCCGAGTCGGCGATTTCCGCCACCTGGCGCTCCTTCTTGGTATCATCGATTTGAATCCGTAGCTCGGCGACTTCCTGCTTGAGTTTCTCGAGGCGAAAGTAGGATTGCAGAGCGCCAGCCGCCAGGAGGCCCAGCATGCCGATCGTTTGCTGCAGGTGGCGATCGAAGGGGACGATCTGCCTCGTCTCGGGATCGTGTGGGTTGATCAATTGGAGAACGCCGATGACTTCATCCGGCTTTCCCTGCAACGGGACGCAAAGGACGGAGATGGTCCGGTAATTCATGTTCCGGTCAAACTCGCGGGTTCCGGTGAAGTCGTAGTTCTGCTCGGCATAGACATCGTCGACCGCGATGACCTGGGCCTTCAGAGCGCAGGAGGTGGCGATGCTGTTGAGATTGGGCTGGCGGGTCAACGGATCATAGAGATCGAGCGGCGAGAGCGTGACGGGCTGAGGAGAGGTGCCTCCCATCGCCAGCTTCAAGACGTCATTGATGAGAATGGAGAACTGGAGCTGCCTGCCTGGGGTGAGGAGATAGAGCGTCCCACCCTCGGCATTGCAGAGCGACTTGGCTTCGAGGAGGATTCGCTCCAGCAAGCGGTTGAAGTCGGTCTCCTCCGCGAGGGAGAGACCAATCGGGATGACGAAGTGGGCGAGTTGGTCCGAGCGGCGCTTCTGCTGCTCGAGCTGGCGCCAGAGCTTCTTCCCTCGGTGGCGGCTGCGGACAGAGAGGACGAGGGCCACGATGCCGAAGAGGCAGATGCCCAAGGCCACCAGCCGGGTGGTGAGAGTTGAGTCGGGCAGGGGGAGATCCATCGGCACGCCTTGTCTCCCGGAAGCGTGCTCGCCAGCCGCGGCCAAGACAAGCCCGCATCAACTGGGGCGGAGCCTTTTGGTAGCTCCACCCCCTTAAATTTCCAATATTTTTAGCAAATCTAGGAAACCTAGATAAAAATTAGAACTTTTTCGTAATTTCCGCGTAGATGAAGCGACCCTCGGGATTGGCGTATTCATCGTTATAACCGAGCGGGCTGAACTCGCTCGCGGTGAAAGGAGGCTGGGTGTCCCAGACATTGTTCACGCCGACGGCCACGCGGGTGCCATCCACAATGCCGCGCCAGTCGAACCCGTCGCCCTTCGGCATCGGGGCCCACTTCGACATTTCCTCCTTGTCGAACTGGTAGGAGCTCTGCAAATCAAACGTGGTGTAGTCCGCCACGCCACGCTGGACGGGATTGAAGTTCGCATCCAGCCCGTAGCTATCCCGGTATCCACTCTGGAAATCGTTCGATACGACGAACTCGAAGCCATGATAATCGTAGGTGATGCTCACGTCCTGCTTGTAGCGGGAGATGGGGCCGAGACCCTGAGAATCCGTTCCCACATTCTGCACCTGGACCGATTCGCCCGAATTCGGATCATTGCTCGGCGTGTAGTAATTCATCAGCAACGAGGAGTTGAGAGCGAAGCTCAGTTGACCCCAACCCTGGTACGGATCGCCGTAGACGTAATGAATGCCGAAATCGAGACCATCGATTTCCGTGGCGCCCGGCAGGTTGATATAGGTCGCCGTGACCGAGGTGATGTTGCCCAGCGCATTGCGGATGACCAGGGGTGATCCTTCATTGATCAGGTTCTGCGCATTCGTCTGGGTAATCTGCCCTTCATACCGAATGTGAAAGTAATCGGCGGTCAGCTCGAGCCCAGGAATAAACGAGGGCTGGTAGGCCAAGCCGCCCGAGAAGGTCTGGGCCGTTTCCGGTTTCAGTTCGGGGTTACCGGGGGAGTTGACCAGAACTTCGGGAGCCGTTCCTTTGACTGGATCGGAAACCGTCGTGAAAGCCTGATTCCCGCCCGCCGCCAATTCATTCAAGCTAGGGGCGCGGAATTCCGTGGCGAACCCGCCGCGGGCGACGAGGCCCGGGACAATTTCCCACCGGAACCGCACCTGCGGATTCTCAGTTGAGCCAAACTGGCTATATTTATCCACACGACCCGCCACATCCACATCGAATTTATACACACCCGGCACGTTGAAGGAGGGACTCGTCACGGGAATCGAGACTTCGGTGTAGCCGCTGAGATCCTTCTGCGATGCGGCCGTATCGAGCTGAACCGAACTGGCCAGGACGTTTCCGCTCAGATCGTCTTCGGTGTAGCTTGTCGTATAACGTTGGAGGCGGTATTCACCACCGAACGCGACTTGGACCGGGCCGGCCGGAAGGTCAAAAAGCTTACCGTTGAAGCGGAAGTCCTCGGCAATCAGCGAGGACGTGTCGCGGTTGCCGGTGTTCGCGGTTAGCTCATTGAGGACGTTCTGGCTCTGCGCGGCGCCATCGCTGGTGAAGGGATTGAACGCGGTCGCCAGCGTCGTGCCGTTGAGCGCATTTTGGAATCCGGTGGCGCTGGGGAAATTGACGCCTTTGTCATAGAGGAAATTGTAGCTGTAGTTCAGCGCCATATTGAGAGTCCAGCCGTCGCCGAGCTTTAAGTCGATGGAGGGAACCACGCGGAAGACCTCGCCGTTCACGTCCTCGATCCGCGGCCCGAGCGGCAGATTGCGGTAGGCCAGGACGTCGATGACCTCGCCCGTTTTATTGTAGGGGTTTGTGGTCGGTACGGTGAAGACAGGCGCGCCCGTGGCGATGTTACCCGCGCCACCGCCCAGATTCGCCGCCGCGGGGCCGGGATCACTGTCGAAGAAGGAATAGCCGCCGGCCGCCTGAGTCAGGACTGTGCGATTATGCCGATACGAGAAATCGATGTTGGGGGTCACGTTGCCGTCATAGAACTTATAGGTGTAGTTCAGAAACATGCCGTAGTGGGTGGTATCGGGGATGATCGATGTCGGCGGATTATAATCGTAGGGCTGCAGGGCGTTGGCGCCGTCATCGACGTGCGGATCCGCGGCGCTGGTCGTTGCCGTCAGCGGAACGTTTCCGGTGCCAGGCAGGATGGAGAACAAATTACCGGAGGTTTCACCCTGGAAGACACCGGGGTAGAAGCGACCGCTGCGCAAGTCCGCCCCGCCGTTGGCCGTCTGGTTGGCGCTTTGGGAGACTTGGCGGTCTGTCGCGAAGATCGAATTCTGGTGCTCGTAGTCGGCCTCAACCAACCCGTAGCCGTTCTTGTCAAAGCTGGCGAGATTGCCCATGACGGAATAGCGCTGCTCGAAGGCGTCGTAGCTGTCCGTATTGCCGATGTAGGCATTGACCTCACCGTTTTCGCTACCGAGATTTTTTTTGGTGATGATGTTGATGACACCCGCGACGGCATCGGATCCGTAGATCGCGGTACCGTCGGTGAGGACTTCAACGCGGTCGACCATCTGCGCCGGGATATTGTTGAGATCGACAAACGCATACTGGCCGTTGGCGGCCGAAGCATAGTCGGAGACGCGCCGACCGTTGATCAGCACCAGCGTGGCTTGAGGTCCAAGACCGCGGAGGGAGGCGTAGGCGGCACCGGCGGCGAAGTTGCCGGAAGTCTGTCCGGGATTGGAGAACGAACCATTCGCCGGGGTATTCTTGAGAATATCTTCCACCGTCTGGTATCCGCGCTTTTGAATCGTAGCAGCGTCGACGACGACAACCGGGGCAGCTCCCTCGTTATCGGTGGTGGGAATGGCGGACCCGGTGATAAAGATCGGCGCCATCTCCTCGGTTCCGGACGGGGGAGGGGGATTGACTCCGGCAGGCGCCACCGGTGTCGTAACCGAGTTGGTGGCGGGCACGGCGGCAACGGCACCATTGGGCGCCGCGCCGCTCGGCGCGGTTTGAGCGTGGGTGGTGGTGACGGTCAGCCCCAATAGGGCGCAGTAGACATAGGATTTGAGCAATAGCGTATTCTTCATTTTCTCCCCCTCCAGGTGATTCTCACATCTCGAACTGCGCTTATTTTGTCACGCAATTCGGCGTTACATCGTTGTAACTGTTCATCGGGTTAGCACTGGAAATGCCAGAGATGCGAGAAACGGAAATAGAATATCTAATGTAAATTAGAGTTATTCTAAATGGAGAAACCGGCATTTCTCGAGAGGCGGGCTGCCACACCCGGACGCCGAACTTACTATCTAACGGTACGGCTGCCGGGATCGTAGACGAAGGGAACGTCGTACGACCTGCCAGCCAGGCCCGGATTTTTCCAGTGGGCGTAGACGAAATTGCGCGTCCACGTATCGAGCAGAATGACGCCGCTCGAGCCGCTGACATCCGCGCTGGCGATTCCGCCGGACCCGTCGAAGACGACATGCAAGCGCACGGTGCCTCCCTCGTTCTGCTGCAGGGCCTCCTGCGGGTACGAGGGGTGAGGGAGACCGCTGGTGCCGGCGACGGCCCCGGAGACGGCGATGCTGTTGCCCGAGCCGGTCGCCTTCGGGGCGGTGAAGGCGGGTTTGGTCTTGACCACGGGCTTCGCCACTGGTTTGGCCACCGGGGTAGGCGGTTTTACCTCGGGCGGCTTCGGGACGACGACGGGGATCGGCTTCTCCTTGAGGACTTCTTTGACGAACTCAGGATTGTCGGTGGGCGGCGGCAAAAGATCATCCAGTTTGATGTCGATGGTCATGGGTTGTTCCGGGGCAGGCCCGCTTGAGGCGATGGCGCCGCCCTTGGCCATCAGTTCCCGAAGTGAAACTATGCCCAACAAGTACAATATGAGACACACGATGGCTGCGACGAAGAAATGGAGACCGACGGAAATCGCGATCCCGCGGACGACGCGCGAGTCCTCGGGCGGGTATTTCGTCAGGTCAGCCGGCAGTCGCCCCGTTTCCATGGAGTTGGCTTGTGCGATCAGAACAATCAGGGTTTGGCCGGTGCCGCAGGCGGAGCGTCGGGAGCGGTGGGAGGCGTGGGTGCCGTTGGAGCGGTCGGCGGGATCGGAGGCGCAGGCGCGGTCGGAGGCGTAGGCGGCGTAGGCGGCGTGGGCACGGAGGCGGAAGCAGCGTTCGCGGTCGCGGAAGCGGAGGCAGCGGCGGCGGAAGCAGCGTTGGCGTCGGAGCTCGCAGCGGACGCGGCCTGAGAAGCGGCCGCGGTCGCGGCAGAAACGTCCGGCGGCACGGACGCGGATGGCGGCTCAGGGGCAGGCGGGGCGCCGGCAGCACCCGCTGGCTTGGCGCCGCCACTTTTCAGGCTAAAGGCCACGTGCTGAAAACCGGCGATGCGGAGTTTCCCTAAAACCGCAATCACATCACCATTGCGCGCGTCCCGGTCAGCCGCGACCATGATCTTCTGGTCCTTATTCTTGGCATAGACCGCTTTCATTTTCTCCAAGAGGGCACTGGTATCCGCGACCATTTCCTTGTCGATGGCCACATGTCCCTGGGCATCGATCGCGAGGGTGATGAAGTCTTCTTTCGGGTTCAGTTGCGACACCGGCACATCGGTCGGGAGGCTCACGTTGAGCGATTTCACCTTCACCTTGTGGATGCTGACCATCATGAAGGCGGCGAGCAGAAAAAACATGATGTCGATCAAGGGAATGATCTCGATCCGGCCCCGCTTCCGGGGCATGGGCGATAAGATAATCATGGCTAGATGCTGCTGGAGGAAACGGGTTGGCGGCCGGGTTCAGAAAGGGCGGGAGCGGGTGCCGCCGTCCCACTCAAAAGCACCTCCGCGTTGGAACAGGCGGTCTGAATGTCGAATTGGAAGTCGGCGAGCTTGGCCGAGAAGTAATTGAGAAAAACGAGGCTGACAATCGCGATGGCCAGACCACACGCAGTCGCGATCAGCGCCTCGCCGATACCGCCGGTGATGACTTCCACCGACAGCTCCGAGTCGCCAATCTTGAAGAAGGCGCCCATCAAGCCGGTGACGGTGCCGAGCAATCCCAAAAGCGGGGCGAGGGTGACAATGGTATCGAGCACCACGATAAAGCGGCCGGCTCGTTTCAATTCGATGCCCGCTGAAACCTGCAGGGCACCTTGAAACGAGGAGTGGCTATGGTTCAGCCCGTACCAAAGGACGCGGAGAACGGAGTCCTGCGAACCGCCCGCGAGGCTGGAGGCTTTGCCGATATCTTTCTTTTCCAAGGCGGCGAAGACTTGGTCGAGACGAAGGAGATCGCGCTTTTTTGCCTCATTCCGCCACCAAAGAATTCTCTCGATGATCACCCCCACAGCCACGATGGAGGTGATGAGGATCGGGTACATCACCAATCCCCCCTGCATAAACATTTTCACGACAAATAGATTACTCATAGGCTTAAATCGGATCTTCCTTCGCTGGCTAATTGATAAGGGACTTCGGTGACAACCCCTGCCCCAAAGCAGTGTTGATGCCTACTTTAGGATAATTTCTATTGAGAGGGCTTTGCCGTTAACCGGTGTCCCCCACCAACCGAGTTCACACTACTCTGGAAGTCGCCCGGAGATTTGTTATTTCCCACACGGGAATATTTCCGCGTTTCTATAACAATACTCAAAAGAAACGAAGGTCAAACCCAACGCCGCAGGAAAGGCAGTATCGCAAAAGACGAGAGTGTGATGGCGGCCGCTCCGCCATAGAAGAACATCGGCTGGCGGGCCCATTCCACCAGGTAGCCCGCAGCATGGGTGAAGGGAGCAGCGTTGGCCAAGGGCGTCATGGTGTGGACGAGAGAAGGTACATCCCGGACGGCCAAAACCAGACCGAGGGCCAGCGCGCTGCCGGTCGCGATAGTCAATATGCGACGGCGGACGCGCCCCGCGTCCGTGCGGATCGACTGGGGCAAATGGGAGACGACGCGCTCGGTGAAACCGCCATCGGGGAGGTAGGGCATCTCCGCCAGCCGCTCGTCCAGCCAGTCGTGTTCTTGGTCGGGCATGATCATATTCTACCTCGTTCCGCTCCATTCCGCTAGTTTGGTGCGGAGGATTTCCTTCCCGCGCAGGAGATGGGTCTTGACCGTGCCGAGCGGCCAGCCCAGGACTTCGGCTGCTTCCGGGTGCGTCATGCCGTGCATGGAGCAGCAAATGACGGCCGACCGTTCCTCCAGGCTGAGATGGAGCATCGCGCGGTTTAAATCCTTTTTGAAATCATGGGAGGCTTGGTGGGACTCTTCGCTCGGTTCATGGCCGATATCGTCGATGTTCTCGTGCTCGCGGCGGCTGCGGGCCCAGGCCCGGAATTCGTTATAGGCGATTTTGTAGAGCCAGGTGGAGAACTTGCCCTCGCCGTGGAATTGGCGCAGGTTGCGGTAGGCCTTGAGGAAAGTCTCCTGGGCGAGGTCGTCGGCAACGGTCTCATCGCCGCGCAGCCAAGTGCGCAAAACATGGCGGACGAAGGATTGATGACGCTTCACCAGTTCTCCAAAGGCGTGGTCGTCTCCACTGACCAGAGTGCGGGCGATGAAATCAGAGTCTTCGACAGGCAAGGCATGGTTCCTCGGAAATAGTTCGCGAAAGGATCAACGGGGATCTCCAGGCGGTCCCTGCCTATCGAGGGGATAAGGCCCAGGGCCGGCGCGGCGTTCCTCGTACCAGCCGGAAAGGAGAAAGCCGATGCCCATGATGGTGGGAATGAGTCCCCAGCCCCAAGTGGTGGAATGCGGATTATCCACATAAAACGCGGCTGTGATGGCGAGTCCAATAAAGGTCAGGCGGAAGCCGCGCCGAAAATCATTGCCGCAGGAGCCGGCTTTGCCGCGCCCGTAGGCCGCCCCTTGGGCAGGGTCCAAAAGCTCCTGCGGCACGGGGAGGCCCTTGGCCAGGTACTCGCGCGCCAGCGCCACGTTCTCGCGGCGGCGGCGATAGTTGAAGTAGCAAACGAAGAAGACGATGAGGATGGGCGTGCCAAAGGATCCGGCGATGCCGGCAAGGGGAATGAGATTGTCGAGGAACTGGGCGGTCAGGCTCTCGGGCTTGTCGTCATGGTTGGTGTTGATGTTCAACTTGAAGGAGTGGTCATTCACCTCATCATCATCGCTTTTCGCCGGGGCGGGCGTGCTGGGAGTAGCCACGGCGTTAGTGGCAGGAGCCACGGCTGGGGCGGAATTGGCGGCGGTCGCCGCCAAGGCAAAGACGGCGTTGGTTAGGGCGAGGATAAGGGCAATGCGCGCGAGCCGCAGCAGAGGGTTGGGAAAAGATGATGGAACTCTCATGAAGGATGTTGATGGGAAGCGAGACGGAGCGGCTTTAGATTTTTTGATTGGGAGCAGGCGTCACGCCATGCGCGGTGGCCGAGTTGGTTTGCGTGAGTGCCGAGGTCGCGCTGACGAGTTGAGAATGATCCGGCACGAGTTGGACGGCGGAATTGAAGCAGACGGCGATCTGGCTGAGTCCGACGACGAGCAGCAAGGCCATGATCAAATTCGTGATGCCGTTGGAGCGACCGGCCCGTTCTCTTTGGAGTTGGTAGATCTTTTTCATACCGGTGAGATGCACCCACCGCCTGCTTTGGATTCAACTATTTTGCATTTTTTTGCGAATGGGGTGATTTACCTCGAAGAACCGGCGTCCAAGGCCGACCGCAGGCCTTCACCGACGAAGTTATAGACCATGATGCTGAGGAACATGATGAGGCTGGGAAAGAGGGTCAGCCACCAGGCGATGTCGAGGTAGCCTTCGCCGGAAGCGAGCGTATCGCCCCAGGAAACGGTGGGGGCTTGCAGGCCGAAGCCGAGGAAATCGAGACTCGATTCGGCCAGGATGATGGAGGCGACGCCAAAGGTGCTGTTGACGAGAATGAGGCCGAGCAGGTTAGGCAAAAAATGACGCAGGATGATGCGGACGTCGCGGGCCCCAAGTGCCTGCGCGGCCTGCGTGAAGGGCTGGGCGCTGAGGCGCAGGACCTCCCCGCGGACGAGGCGCGCGAGGGGCGTCCAGCTTGTCGCACCGAGCACGACGATGATGACCAGCATGTTGTTCTGCGAACCGAAAAGGCCCACGATGACGAGCACGAGCAGCAGCCACGGGAAGCAATCGAGGACGTTCATGATTCCGACCAGCACCTGGTCCACCCAGCCCTTGTAATAGCCGCTCAGCAATCCGCTGAAGACGCCGATGAGGAGCGAGATCGCCTGCGCGATGACGGCAATGGAAAGGGAAGCGCGTGCGCCGTGGATGAGGCGGCTGGCGGTATCGTGGCCGGAGAGATCGGTGCCGAAAATATGCTGGCCGCTCGGCGCGGAGAGGATGCTGTCGCCCGACTCGTTTGGCCCATAGGGGATCGGCGGCATGATCTTGAACCCAGGGGTGTCGCGGTCGTGGCCGAGATCGTTGGTGTCGGGGAACCACGCGACCAGGATTTCCGTGCCGATGACGAGGACCGCGATGGCCAAGGGCAGCCGCCACTTTTGCCGGAAGAAAAAGCCCCGCTGCCAGGCGATGAGGCCCGCCGCGAGCGTGTAGGTCAAAAATCGCCATTCGATGGGCTGCATGCTGTGCAGGACCGGGCAACTCAGCCGTCCACCCGACCAGAGAAGCAAGGCATGCCCGTTGGCCAGAAAAGGCGCCAGGGCCGCCATGAGATAGAGCGCGATGAGAAGCCAAAAACCCCATCGGGCCGGTCGGTCGTGTTGGAAGCGCCAGCGGATGCGGTATAGCAACGTGGCCTGGGTGGGAGTGCCGCTCATTGCAATCGCACCCGGGGATCGGTCACGGCGTAGAGCATGTCCGCGACCAGGTAACTGAAGAGGGTCAAAATCGCCGTGAGCGTAGTGATCGCCATGATGACGTTGGTATCCCGGCCATTGATCGACTGGATGACCAGGTGCCCGGTGCCTGGCAACGTGAAAAGTTGCTCGATGATGATGCTGCCGCCGATCAAGCCGGGAATCTCCAGCGCGAGGAGGGTGATCAGCGGCATGAGTGCGTTGCGCAAGGCGTGCCGGAAAATGACTGATCGATTGGGCAGTCCCTTGGCCCGCGCCGTGCGGACAAAATCGCGGGAAAGCACGTCGAGAAGCGACAGCCGGCTGTAGCGTGTGAGGGAGGCGAGGCCGAGGTAAGTCAGGCAGGTGACGGGGAGGATCATGTGCACGAGGTAATCCCACACGCGCCCGGGAAGGCTCAACGTTTCCGCGTCGAAGGAGGTCACGCCGTACATCGGCAGCAGGTTGAGATAATCGCCGCCGGCGACAATCATGATGAGAACGAGCGCGGCGACGAAGGTGGGCAGGCAATAAAGGACGAGGAGCGAAAACGCGATGGCGTGGTCCGGCGGGCGATCGCGGCGCAGGGCGGAATAGATGCCGAGCGGAATGGCGATGACAAACGTCAGCAGCAGCGACGAACCGTTGAGGAACAGGGTGAGGGGCAGGCGCTCCTTGATCTTGTCGAGGACCGGGCGGTGGTCGGTGTAGGACATGCCAAAGTCGCCCCGGACGAGATGACCGAGCCAGACGACATAGGCCGTCAGGGGCGGCTGATCCAGGCCGTATAATTTTTTGCGGGCTTCCTGTTCTTCCACCGAGATGGCGCGACCGTGGCCACCGGAAAGCCCGGAAGACGTTCCCGGGGCGAAGCGGATGAGCAGGAAGGTGAGCAAGGTGATGCCGAGCAACGTCGGAATCATAAAAAAGAGCCGGCGTAAGAGATAGGTCGTCATGGATCGCGATGCCTCTGCTGGCCGAGCGGGATGTAGACCCGATTCAAGTAGGGGAGGTAGCCGATCCCGCTGGCCTGCACGTTTTTAATTCGCTTCGAAAACAGAATGATGTTTTTCGGCGCGACCAAAAAGCAGGCGGGGTAATCGTCATAGACGACTTTTTGCAGCCGGCGATAAAGCGCGTTCCGCTTCTCCGGGTCGAATTCCAAATCGGCTTGTTCCATGAGTTGGTCCGCCTGCGGATTCTGATACCCCACGCTGTTCCCGCTGCCGGGAATCTTCGCCTGCGAACTGTGCCAGATATTATATGGGTCGTCATCGAGATCGGAGATCCAACCCCAGTGCATCGCATCGAAATCCCAGCGACCGACCGAGTCACTCAAGCGCGGGCCGTCCATGCCTTCCAGGTGCATCTGGATGCCTGCCTTTTGCAGCGATTCCTGCATCAATTCCTCCGCCGTATTCAGCCCTCCGGTGATATAGATCAGCGTGAACTCGAGCCGCTTGCCGTCGCGATAGCGAAAACCATCCCGGTCCGAGAGTTTCCATCCGGCCTCGTCCAGAAGTTGGGCGGCCAGGGCTGGATCATAGGGCGTGGGGCCAATCGTTCGATCATAGCGGGGAGACGTCGGTAAATCCGAACCCGAGCATAAGACATTATATTCGGCGCCGCCCCAGATTTTCTGCAGTTCGGCCCGCGGCATGAGGAGGTCGATGGCGTGGCGAACGCGCACGTCGGAAAAAATCGGGCGGCGCAAATTAAAACCCACGAAGTCGAAATAGGGCAGGGTGTACGTAAAGGTGTTCAATCGCGCGAGCGAGGCGGAGTGGGCCAGTTGCAACTGATAGCGGAGTGGCGAGATATTATCCATGACATCGAGGTCGCCCTTCTTCAGCAATTGCAGAGCTGTGCTGGGTTCCTCGATCAACTGAAAAAGCAGCCGTTTGGGATAAGCCTTGGCGCCCCAATAGTCATCGCGGCGCTCCAGGATGACCTGCGATCCCGTCACCCACCGCACAAAATGATACGCTCCCGTGCCGACCGGATGGCGATTGGCCGGATCGGTGTTGAAATCGCCGCCCTTGATAAAGGCATGTTCGGGGATGATTCCAATTTCATTAAACGACTCCAGCAACCGGTAATAGGGTTTTGTGGCATGGAAGCGAATGGTCAGGGGATCGACCACCTCATAGCTCTTCACCGTCAGGAAATAACTTTGAAAGATCGTCACCGTCTTCGGATCGAGCAACCGGTCCATCGTGAATTTGACATCCTCGGCGGTGAGAAGCTGTCCGTCGCTCCACTTCACATTCGGGCGAAGATGGAACGTGTAGGTCAATTTATCCGGGGAAATCTCCCACGATTGCGCCAGGCCGGGGGAGAGCGCGGCGGTCTGCGGGTCGCGCTGAACCAGCGGTTCAAAGAGGTAGCCGTTGATCGTGTTGGCGATGGAGAGTTCGGACAAAAGCGGATTCAACGAATCGGGTTCCTCGCCCATGTAATAGGTGATCCAGTCACCCGCGACCGGGCCCGAGTCCTGTTCCGGGACGGAGGGCGTCGTCGCGGCCCATGTCGCTCCGCCTCGGGAGCAGCCGCTTAGCAGGAGAATAAGCAATAAAAAATAATGAGGCCTGATCAAGATTGCGTTCTCCGCAAGGTCATCAAAGCAGGTTGGGGGCCAGAGGTTGAATTGAGCAAGGAGGATTGCGCCAAGCCGACCAACTTTAGCGCAGCTTGATTGAAAAAGCCTCCCGTCGGCGTGCTGGACCTTCTCCATGCACCCGTTTTCCCTGTCGAGTCTGAGACTATCGTGTTGCCGGAGAGTCCCTCAGTTTTTTCCGTTAGGCGGGGCGACGAAGGGTTTTCCTTCCTGCAGATCTGCGAGGGGTTAACCGACGTAGGACATATGACCTCGTTATTTGCGCGCCTCAAATCAAGTACCGAGCAAGAGCATCGTGACTTGGAATCGATGATCGATCCCATGAAAAATTTTTAACGGGCCAAGGCTTTCTCCCCGCAAGAGCTTTAATAGATGAGTTGGCGGAACACCGTTAGCAATCGCTCGATGCCGTGGAAAACGGTCGAAATCGACTCAATCCTCAAACTTCGTGGTCTGGTCATCGACATGCTTGTCTCCGAGGCCGAACAGCGCAATATGCTTCGGTTGCGCGTAGTCGGCGGCTTCGCTCCCGCGTTAGCGAGGATTCGAACAGTCACCGGTGAGTTCCCCAGAAACCATCTGGATTGAGCTACTTCCGCTCTCCCCAATGGAGATTATACTGGAAGTGGGGCCAGTATATCTTCATTTCGGCGGAGTCTTCGGGAAAGTGCCTTTGACGAACAGGCACTTGCAAATTGGCTCCGGAGGTAGGGCTCGGCCTCGATAAGCCATTGTTATTTAATGACTTCCACTCTGAAAGATTAGCAAATCCGGCACTAATCGGCAAGTAGTTTTTTAGAAATCTTGTACCATCTTGAGCCCAGTTTTAGGCCCACTTTTCGGCAAAATTTGGATCAGTTTCCAACGATTTACATTTGAAAATGGGATCGAAAAAGCCTCCGGAGGTAGGCTTCAAACCTTCGGTCATTCGATTTTCAGAGGTGAAGCAAAATAGGTCAAAAATTGAGGAAAATCGCCCCCAAATCCGGACTTTTTTAGGCCCAGATTTAGGCCCACCTGCTCGTGTTGTTTTGTCGCAAAAACTAGGTAG
>CAZZWT010000046.1:0-13653 GCA_964657775.1 uncultured Candidatus Methylacidiphilales bacterium
GGCGTCCCGAAGCCGGGGCGCTCCGGCGCAAGGGCCTGCGCCGGCTACCTTGTAAATTCGCAGCCGTTATGCTCATGCCGCCGCCTTCTTTACGCTGCCCGATTTCGTTGCGGCGGGCTTATCGCCAGCGCCGAGGAGGCGCACGCGACGTTCGGCCAGCGGAAGGAAAATCCGGGCCGTGGTGCCGTGACCGGGATTGCTGAGCAACTCGAGGTAACCGCCATGCTCGTGCAGGATGCGTTGGACGATGAAGAGCCCAAGGCCGCTGCCGTTTTTCTTGCGCGTGAAATAGGGTTCGGTGATGTGGGCCATGTCCTCGACCGAGATGCCGGTGCCGTTGTCCTCGAAAGAAACTTGCAGGTGCGTGTCCGTGCGCGAAGTGGTTACGCGCAGAATGCCGCCGTGCGAGAGGGCTTGCACGGCATTTTTGATCAAATTGTAAAACGCCTGCTTCAACTGGTCGACATTGGCCGGGATCGACGGCAGCGAGTCGCCCAATTCCTCCTGCACGATCACGTCGCGGTCCTTGATTTCCGGTTGCAAAAACGCGAGCGATTCGCGCACGACGGAGTTGATACTCACCATCGCCCGCACCGTGTGCGCGGGACGGACCGCACCGAGAAACTGATTGATGATCGTGTCGAGCCGGCCCACTTCACTGCGGGCCACCCGCACCGATTCCAGCAAGTCCTCATCCGAGCCATCGACATCGCGCTTGCGCAGGTCGCGCTCCAATAATTGCAGGTGGATGTTGAGCGAGTTAAGCGGATTGCCCAGCTCGTGCGCCACGCCGGCGGCGAGTAGCGTCACCGCGTTCAGCTTCTCCGATTCGATCGCCTCCCGGGCCTGGGCGCGGCGCGCGGTCAAGTCGTGAAAAATAATTGCGAACCCCATCAGCGAGGAATCCTTTTCCTCCAGCGGCACGAGGTAGAAATTCAGGTAGCGCTGCTGCGGATAAAAAACCTCCAGGTCGCGATTGACCACGCGGCCCTCGGCAAGAATTTTTGGCCAGTCGAGTTCCTTCAAATGCTGAGCGATCGGCGTGCCCATCGCGCGGGCGAGGTCCATGCCGAGCAGGGTGGTGATGGCGTGGTTGAGGTAAAGAATCCGCCCCTTCGCATCGACGACAACGATGCCTTCCTGCAGCGTGTTGAAGATGGTCTCGAAAAATCCCTTCTCATTATTAAGCCGTTGCAGATAAGCCTGCAGGTCGCCCTGACCGACGCGGTCGATCCGGTTAAGCAGCTTGTCGAGGAACGTGTTTTTCACTGCGAAAAAGAGCTTAAAGCTCAGTCAACTCTAAAGCCAATGTTTCCGGCGCAGCCAGATGATGAGCAGGATCGTGCTCGCCACGGTCACGATCGCGGCAATCGGGTAGGCGTGCGGAAAGTCGAGCTCCGGCATGTCGTGGAAATTCATGCCATACCAGGTCCCGACCAACAGAGTGGGCGTCGTGACCGCCGTCATCAACGTCAGGACCTTGATGATTTCATTCGTCTCGTAGGAGGCCTTGTTCAGGAAAACGTCAAGCGTCATGTAAAGCTGCTCGCTGAGTTGGGTTGCCGACGCCTCGATACGATTCAGGTTGCCGAGCAAATCGCGGAAATAGGGCAGCAGGACAGGGCGGATGATTTTGAATTCTCCACGCGCCAGGCGATTGGCCACGTCGCGCTGCGGGCGCACAATGGCCTGCAGATCGGTCAGCTCCTTTTTGCGCGCGCGGAATTCCTTGATGACGGTCGGCTCCGGATCGCGGGAGAGAAAAACGGTGTCCTCCAACGCGCCGATTTCGCTGGTAAGATCGTTGAGCACCGGCTGGTACGCATCGACCATGGTATCGAGCATGAAGTGGGCAAGCCGGTCCATCCCGCGCGTGATGGAGGCGGAATTTTTCTGGATGCGTTCGACCGTCGAGGTAACCGAGGCAAGTGGCTCGGCGTGATGCGTGACCAAAAAGGATTTCCCGATAAAGAGATCGAGCTCGGTCGTGCGGAATTGGTCCTCCTTGCTGAAGCCGACGGCGTGCATGACGAGGTAAAGATAATCCTCGTAGTCCTCGATCTTGGGATAGCGGCTGGCGGCGAGACAATCCTCGATTGCCAGCGGGTGGAAGGAAAAGACGTCCTCGAGAATGGCCTTCGATTCCTCCGGCTTAGGCGCAAAGAGATCGACCCAGATGAGCAAGCCCTTGTCGGCGCGTACCAGCCGCAACGCGTCGGCGTCCAGATTGCTGCCGACGAGCTTGCCGTCGTTAAAGACGAAGGATTGAATCATAAAGCGGTAACCATAGTGGTTAACGTCATGCTCGTCCCCGGGCAAATCTTTTCGCTGCGAAGGGTGATTTTTCCGCCTCAAGCGCGCAAAAGACATGTAACTCCTTGGCCTAATATTCGTAACAGGCGTAAATAAACAGCCTTGCAAGGTGCCGTCCAAGTCGCTTTCATACCTGCTGATCATGTCAAGCCGGCGTCTTTATGGCGGACGAGTAACTCTTTTTGTTTTATTGAGTTGCTGCCGTTTGAGTTTCGCTGTTGCGCCCGCGGCATCGCCTGCCCCGGCCACGTCCGCGGTCCTGCCCACACCCGCGCCGGCCGGTCAGGCACCGGGCTCGATTTATGCCTCACCGGGGAATCCCGCAAGTCTTTCCAACTCGCCCTTCGGTGACTCTTCCGCGAACGACACGACGCCCTCCTTGCGCGCCCTGCCGGTGGATTCTTCCGCAGGCGGACCTGACGCCAGCAACATTCGCAAGTTTTATACCCTAACCGCCTCTCTGCGCACCACCTATGACAGTAACGTCAATACCACCAGAAACGATGGCACGGGGGCGCAGAGCAGCATCGAGACTGAAATATCCCCCAGCATCCTGGCCACTGTTCCGACTTCAGAGGGTACCCTCACCGGCCGATACTCCTTTGGCCTGACTCTTTACGAGAATGCGCCTGGCTCAAGCGGGAACAATCAGAATTCTGGGATCACCAACGGCTCAATCCAGACGTCCCATGACTTGCTTGCGCAGTTTACCCACCCCTTTTCCGACCGGTTTCAGTTGAACCTGGGGGAGGAGTTTCGGTACCAGATCCAGCCCAATATCATCCAGAGTATCGGAACCAATTACCAGAATGGGCCCTTTTACTCCAACTTCTTGACCGGAACCTTTTCCTCCCAATGGTCGCCGAAGCTCAGTTCTGTCCTCACCTTTGGCGATACGGTTGTCCGCTATGCCCAGACGGACGTGGGTAACGACCAGAATAGCGTGCAGAACAACGGCTCTTTTAACTTGAGCTACGCGATTCTGCCCAAATTTTCCACCGGTGGTGGATTTCAGATCGACAACATCACCTACGAATCGGGGAACCGGGGCTACACGTCGTACACCCTCTTCGGTTCAGCTTCATGGCAGGCCCTTCCCTCGCTCAGTTTTACCGGGCGGGCGGGCGGGAGTTATACCCAGAATGTCGGAGATAGTACCGCCCTCCTTTCGCCCTACGCTGCTCTTTCCGCCAACTGGACTTTGGGGGCGCGGAGTTCGCTTAATTTCGACTATGAACATTCGATTACGCCTACTGATCAGGCGGGGGCGAATGGCCAGCAGTCGGATCGAGCCTCGGCGAATTTCTCCTATCAAGTCACACCGCGTCTCGGAACCTTTCTCGAGGGGATCTTTACCATCTCCAACATTTCCAATAGTCTGCAGGTATCGGGGGCCGGGAACTCCGTGGATGAATCGCAAAATGTTTATGCGGTCGATTTCGGCGCCACGTATACCTATAACAGCTATCTTAGCTTCGACTGTGGCTTAACTTTCAGCGGGGTAAGGTCAAATATCAGTAATAATGATTACTCTCGTGACGAAGCATATGTAGGGGTTCGCGGAACCTATTGATGTTGTAATTAGCGAATGGTACAATTGTCAGGTAGGCTTCGGTAATCTCCTCTCTCCTATGGCTGAAAATAGCGATCAAATACTTCACTTTCACGAATATTTTAAGATTATCCGGAACCGTCTCTGGGTGATCTTTACGATCTTCACGCTGACCGTGCTCAGCGGCTGGTATGTCACCAACGAGGTGCTGCCCAAGGTCTACCAAGCAACCTCGCAGATCCAGATCCGTCCTCGCGCCATCACCGACATCGCGCCGATGGGACCGGATGGCAGGACGGAAGGCGGCCTCGACTCGATGCAGTTCCAAGCGGAGTTCCAGATCATGCAATCGGCTGACGTGCTGCTGCCGATTATCACCGACCTGCAACTCGACAAAATTTGGGCCAAGCGCGTTTTCAATAGCGGATTGGATGCTTTGCCCCCGCAAGATGCGTTGGGTTTCATGGTTAGCCACCTCAACCTCAGTGCGGGAAAAGGGTCGAGCATTATCAACATTACGTTTTCCAGTGAAGTTGCCAAGGAGTGCGCCGACGTGGCCAATGCCGTGGCCGATCGTTACAAGACGATGCGCGACGTGGAAGAAGACCAGCGCACGCAGCGAGGCCTTGACTCCTTGCGCTCGCAGATAGCCGACCAGGAGAAGGTCGTCAACGCGACGAAGGAGCAGGTGGAAAAGATGCGGCAGGACCTCGGCAATCGCGGCATTCTCATGCCCGGGGGCGCGGAGTCGGCCCCGACGGAACAGGCCGAGGTCGATCTCGATAAACGCAAGGCCGATCTTCTCGCCGCACAGGAAGATTACGACGCTCGCGAAGTGCTCCTCAAACGAATCATCGACCTGCCGGATGACCAGTTCCTTAGTGCGTTGGACGGCCTGGGCCACCAGCAAGGCAATATTGCCACCTTGCGAGCCTCCGCTCTCAGCATCCAGACGGATATTTCCAACCTGTTGAACTCCGGTTTTGGCGAAAACAACCCAAAGGTGCAGTCGCTGCGCGCGGAACTCGACGAAAACCAGAAGCAAGTCAAGGAGCTCACCGCGGGCCTTCGTGTCGCCATGAACATCGACACGGAGATGGCCAAGTCGCGGGTCAACCTGCTTCAGGATCAGGTCGATAAGCTGAGCAAGCGGGTGCTCGACGATACCACGAACGGGCTGGTCCCCTTCCGGGATTTGGAGCGTGTCCTCGTCCAGCAACAGAGCCTGCTCGATGCGCTGAACGTCCGCTCCAAAACCGTCGCGGCCGACAGTCTGCTGACGGAAAGCCCGGTGCGCATCATCTCGCGCGCGGAACCGCCGGAGGGGCCCTCCAAGCCGAACAAGTCGCAGAATTACATCGTCAGCGTGATGGCGGGCCTGGCCGTCGGCTTGGGCGTCGCCTTCCTCATCGAATATCTCGATACCAGCGTCAAGACCATGGCCGATGCCGAGACCCTGCTCGGCTTGCCGGTGCTCACAGTGATCCCCAACAAGGGTGGGCCGATGCCGCTGATCCAGGACTCGGGGCGCCTGCCCCATGCCGAGGGCTACCGCATCCTGCGCGCAAAGCTGGACCTCAAGGTGCAGAACGGGATCGGGCCCTCGCTATCGATGCTTAGTGGCGGCCCTGGGGAGGGCAAATCGACCACTATCTTCAACCTGGCGGTCGTCTGTGCTCAGGCGGGGCAATCGGTCATCCTGGTCGATTGCGACTTGCGCCGCCCGACGTTGCACGACCTGCTCGGCGTCTCCAATGAACGGGGGCTCAGCAATTATCTCCGGGGCGAGGGCGAGGCGGCCAGCTTTGTCCAGCGCTCGGCCATCCCGAAGCTGCAGATCCTTACGGCGGGCAACATGCCCATGTCGGAAATTGGTGTGCTGGCGGGAGACAAGATTCGCAACATGCTCGACGACTTGAAGCAGCGTTACGACCTGGTGCTCATCGACGCGCCGCCGGTGCTCGGCATCAGCGACGGTTCCATCATCGCGCGCGAGGTCGACTACGTCATCCTCGTCATCCAACATCGCCGGTATCCGCGCGAAATTTCGCTCCGGGCCAAGCGCGCCATCGAGGAGGTGCATGGCAATTGCGTCGGCATGGTGCTGAATTGTGTTGCGGTCAAGAGCGACGATTCCTACTACTACTACAGCAGCTACGGAAATTATTATAAAAAGAAGACCGACAGCAAAAAGAAGCGCAAGGACGGCGCCAAGAACAACGGCAAGCCTGTGGCCGTCGCAGCGCGCAAGATGGACCTGGAGAGCGACGAATTCTAACCCCCATTCAATGAAGAAACTTAACTGTCTGTCTGGCCCCGCGGCCTTTGTTGTACTTGCTTGCGTCCTTTTGAGCGGCTGCGGTGGCGACAGCGCCAGCTCGGGTCCTTCCTCTCCCGGACCGGCAGCCACCGCTTCGTCCGCGGATAACGTGACGATGAGCGTGGGGGACAAGATCACCGTTCGCCTCAGCGGGGTACCCGATGAAGGCTACTTCAATGAGATCCAGATTCCTGCCTCGGGCTCGATCACGCTGCCGCTGCTCAACCAACCCGTCCGCGCAGCGGGCCTGACCTCTGCCGACTTGGCGAGCCAAATCACGGAGATGTACAAGAGCCAGAAGCTTTATACCAATCCGATTGTCTCTGTCCTGCCCGAGGAACGCTTTGTCATCATCTCCGGCGACGTACGCGGACCCAGCAACGTGGTGTGGCGGCCGGACTCGACGTTGATGAGCGTGATCAACCAGTGCGGCGGCTTCACCGACTATGCCCAACGGAGCCACGTCCGTATTCTTCGTGGATCGCAGGTCTTGTACTACGATTGCGTGAAGGCGATCCAGACTCCCGGTGCGGATCCCATCGTCCTGCCGGGCGACAAGATCTACGTGCCCCGCACCATGTTTTAAGTTCGCGTTTGCTTACGCGGATGTCACCTTCTGGTCTTCACGGCGTCCGGTGGCTTGCGCTTATCGCGCTTGGCGCTGTGGCCGTTATGGGCACGTCGTCCTGCTGGCCGCTGAAGCAAACGAGTGAGCAGGCGCAGGTCGTGCAGGCCTTCGCCGACTGGAAAGCTGCGGTCATTGCCGGGCAGATGGACCAGGCGCTGGCCTACATCCCCGCACCGGTGGAGGATTACCTGGCAACCCTCAACTCCGGCGCGGTGAATCCCGTGCCTTCTCCGGGCACCACGCCCAGCGTGTCCCCCGGCGTCGATCTGCTCCTCCGCACGGCGCTGGCGAAAAAGGTGCCCGCCGACCTGCGCGCCCACCTCACGTTGGCCTCGTTGCTGCAGCGCATCAGCGACCGTCATCTCTTCAATCCGCGCGATGTCCGGCAGATCGATCTCGGCACGGTCACCGTTGACGGCAACGGCGCCACGGCGGAGGTCTACTACCAGGGCACGCTGACCGCGCTGCACCTGCCGTTCCTCAAGGAAGGCACCGGCTGGAAGATCGACGTCATGGCCCTGCTGCCCTACGCCGAGGTGCTGATGCGGGTCGACCGCGCCATTAAGGGCGAGACGCAAGAGCAGCAGGTCGATCAACTTGTCAGCAAGCTTCCCGCGCTCTAGGGTGAACTCCCCATGTTGGCCAAACGCGTCATTCCCTGTCTCGATGTCCACAACGGCCGCGTCACGCGCGGCCAGCAATTCGGCCGGGCCGAGGAGAACGGCCTGAAGAATGTGGGCGACCCGGTGGAGCTCGCCATCCGCTACAACGACCAGGGCGCCGACGAGCTCGTCTTCTTCGACATCACCGCGTCGTCCGAGGGGCGCAAGTCGATCATCGATGTCATCTAGCGCACGGCCGATCGGTGCTTCATGCCGCTCACCGTCGGCGGCGGGGTCCGCACGACGGACGACATGCGCACCCTGCTGCGCGCCGGGGCGGACAAGATCAGCCTCAACTCCGCGGCGCTCGCGCGGCCGGAGATCATCGCCGAGGGCGCGACGGCCTTCGGCAACCAGTGCATGGTCGTCTCCATCGACGCCAAGAAGACCGCGCCCGGCGTTTGGTCCGTCTTCTCCCGCGGCGGGCGCGAGCAGACCTCGTGGGAAGCGCGCGCTTGGGCGCAGCGGGCCGTCGGGCTGGGCGCGGGCGAGATCGTCCTCAACAGCATCGACTCCGACGGCATGCAGGGCGGCTACGACCTCGAGATCACCCGCCTCATCAGCGAGATGGTGCCCGTGCCCGTCGTGGCCAGCGGCGGTGCGTGGGAGCTCGGCCACTTCACCGCCGTGCTCGATCAAGGCAAGGCCGACGCCGTCCTCGCGGCCAGCGTCTTCCACTACGGCAAGTATACCATCGGCGAGGTGAAGGCCTACCTCGCGGCGCAGGGTGTGCCGGTGCGGTTGGGGTGACTTTCCTGGATTTGCTAAATTTCCAACATTTTTAGCAAATATTGCAAACGCAGCAAACGGTGATAACTGGCCTTCTCATCGTACAATTGTACTCGCCAATCGCGTACAAATGTACTATATGTGCTGCCATGGCGCAGATTCCGAAAATTTCCGAGGCGGAGTGGGTGGTGATGGAAGTCGTTTGGCGGAGGAGCCCGGTCACGGCCTTGGAGGTCGTCCAGCAACTTACCGCGCACAAGCAATGGCAGGACCAGACCATCCGCACGATGCTACGCCGGCTCATCCGCAAAAGGGCGCTGACCTACAAGGCGGAGGGAAAGGTCTATTATTATCAACCGGCGGTGAGCCGCGAGCAGTGTGTGCGGGGCGAGAGCCAATCGTTCCTCGAGCGCGTCTTCGGAGGGACGGCGCAGCCGCTGCTCTTGCAGCTCATGCAGGAGACGAAGCTTTCCGCGCGCGAAATCGCGGAGCTCAAGAGTATTCTGCAAGCGAAGGAGAAGCGATGAAGAGCAATGGAGTTGCGCGGACAAGTGCGTTCCCAAGTGCAACTTGGGAACGAGGGAACGGGGAGGAGAAGCCATGAGCGCGTTGCTGCCGAGCCTCGAACTCATCTTCGGCTGGCTGCTGGCGGCCTCGTGGCAGGCGTCGGTGCTGGCGCTGGTGGTGCTGGCGATCCAAAGGATATTCGGCGCTCGCCTGAATCCGCGCTGGCGCTATGCGCTGTGGCTGCTCGTCGTGGTGCGGCTGGCGCTGCCGGTTTTGCCGGAAAGCGGGCTGAGCCTCTTCCAATTCGCGCCGCCGCCGCCCGCCGCGCTGACCGTTTCCGTTACCGAACCGCTCTTTGTCGCCGCGCCGCCCGCGCCGCCGGTCGATCTCCCACTGAACGTCCCGCGTCCGGTCCACCCACTCTCCTTTTATTCGCTGTTCGCCCTCATCTGGCTGGCCGGCGCGTTCGGGCTATTGACGCTGACCGTGATCGTCAACCGGCGCTTTGCCCAACAGGTCGCGAACTCGCCCGAGATCACCGATCCCGAATTGTTGCGTTTCTTCTCCGAGGCAAAAGCAGAATTCCACGTGCACCGCCCGATCCGGCTGATCGAGAATGGGCAGGTGCAAAGCCCCGCCATCATGGGCCTGTTTCACCCGACGTTGCTGCTGCCCGTCGACGTGCGGGAAAAATTCGACGCGCGCGAATTGCGCTTCATCTTTCTGCACGAACTCGCGCACCTCAAGCGTGGCGACGTCCTCGTGCAGACGCTCATCGCGCTGCTGCAAATTCTCCACTGGTTCAACCCGGTGCTCTGGTTCGCCTTTCGCCGCATGCGCATCGACCGCGAGCCGGCCACCGATGCGCTCGTCCTTTCGCGCACCGGCGAGGACGAAAAGGAACGCTACGGCCTCATGCTGATCAAGCTGCTGGAGCATTTCAACCAGCGCCACTCGCTCGCCACGCTCGTCGGCATCCTTGAGGATAAGGATCAATTCAAACGCCGCTTCTCGCTCATCGCCCGTTTCACCCGCGGCGCGTATGGGTGGTCGGTGATGGGAATTGCGCTCATGGTCTTCCTCTCGGTCGCCTGCTTAACCCGGTCAAAAGACGGAAGGAACTCGTTGCAAGGAACCGGCGATACAACGCGGACTCTTGCGAGCGAAAAAAGCGATTCAAGCTTGGATATTATCACTTCTCCACCCATTTATGTTTCGTACACGAACGTCGGAATCGGCGCTTTCGGGCCGGTCCATCATGGCTCAAGCATTTCGGACGATTCACGAGTACCCGGGACGAACGAATCCCTCCACGTCTGGTGTAAAAGTTCCACCTCGAACAGCGCTTTGTTGGAATTCATTGCGTCGAAGCCTTCGGGCCCGTCGCGTCTGACGCCCAACGGCAGAACGTCCCAGCCGGTGACGGAGCGTCGAACGGAGCAGGTTGTTCCGGTGGGGAAGACCTTCTCGTTCCGCATTTTTGACGCGGTGGATGTGACAATCTCACCAAGTCTTGATCCGGCAGGGAACGAGATCATGACGCCGATTTTTCAAGCCATCTATAGTCACGACGCGGCCCGGGTCAAAGTGCTGCTGGCGAAAGGCGCGGTGGTGAAGAGCACCGATATGGAGGCTGCCTTGGAGGTGGGCCCGCCTGCGGTGGCGAAACTTCTCTGGGATGCGGGAGACCGGCATGTTTCGGAGATGACATATGCCATCGACCAAGGGGCAACCATCCCCGACCTTAAAAGGCTCCTGACCAGCGGTGCTCAGGTTGAGCGGGAGGACGATTACACGATCACGCCCTTGGGCATGGCCGCGCGATTGGGAAATGTTGAAGTCGCCGGGTGGCTGTTGAAGCATGGGGCGCGAATCAATTCTTCCCGCGAGGCGCCGCTCAGCCTGGCCGTGAAGGGCGAGAGCGTGGAGATGGTCGATTTTCTCCTTAAAAACGGAGCAAAGCCCGACCGGGATATTTTGGCGGGAAGCGGAAGTTTTGGAGGTTCATCGCTGCCGGATCAGATGGAAAAGCGGGTGGAAATGGCCCGGTCGATGATCAAGGCGGGAGCGCTTGATCACCTGGACGAAGCATCGAAATCGGGATTGTTGATCGCGGCCTGCGAGCAAAAGAATCCGACCTTGTTGCGATTGTACCTGGATTCCGGGATCGATCCGCTGGTCAAAGTACGCGACGGAAAAACGGCGTTGGAAATTGTCCAGGCTGCTTACGCGCGTCGGGATGTGGACCCGGCAAAACAGGGAATGCAGCCGTTGATTGATATTCTGGAAGCGGCGCAAAAAGACGCGTCTACGAAAGCGGGATCGGCGGAGTTACCCGCGACGGCGAGGAAAGCGTCAGTCGCTGCGATGCCGGCGGCGCTGACTAGGCCGTTTGCTTACCAATTGCCGCAGATGGTGGCGTTTGATGCGACGCCCGGGACGCATCCCGAGCTGGTTCCGCTTTTCGGCGCAGGCGCCGGGAAAGCCAAGACGGGTGAGACCGATGCCGGTAAGAGCGGCGACGCAATCTTCAGCGGGCAGCTTACGATTCCTGCAGACGCACACGCCGATTTTGCGAAATCGACCGGCGTTTTAGTTTCCGATACGGGGACGCAATATCCGCTGAGCTTTGATGAACATGGGATGTTTAGCGTAGCGGGGGTTAAGGCAGGACGCTACCGCGAGGTGGTTCATGTGGTATGTGAGCCGCGCGATCATGTGATTGGGGTGGATAAGACTTTCGGTTTCACGGAGGTCGCGCCCGGGGCGCATGCGCACATTGTCCTTGGGTGGGATCCGACGCCGCCGGCGACAGATGGAATCGAGATCGAGCTCAAGATTGTGCAGATCGACGAGGATGTTTACCAGGCGAACAAGGCGAAGATCGATAGCGGGGTGGAAAAAGACGGCTTCGCACTGATTGGCCTGCTCAACCAGCTGAAGGGCGTGAGCTTGCTCTCCGCGCCAAGCGTGACGACGAAACCCGGGTTGAAGGCCAACATCGATATTGTGCGCGAGATGCCTTACCCGACCGAATTCGAGAAACCGAAGATGACGTCGTTTATCGCGGGCCCCGGGCCGGGAGCGAGCACCAATCTGGACCTCTACATTCCGCCGACGCCGAGGGAATTTGAAACCAAGAACATCGGGGTGAGCGCGGAAATCACCCCCGCGCTGATTGGTAAGACGCTGTCGCCGCAAGGCACTATTATTCCCGACCGGATCATGCTGAATGGGACATTTACCGTGGCGGAGTTCGAGGGTTTTACGCAAAGCAATCTGGAGGCAGAGGTGACGCCGACCTTCAACACGAGCGAGTCCCATTTTGTGGAGGCAGTGGCCGATGGCGAACTGAAGGCCGTGTGGATTCCTGGTTCGCATTACCGGACGGCGGACACGTTGGATGCCATGCCCGGCGTGAAGATGGACCCGACGGCGCCGACGATCAAAACGCGGTATTTGCTTCTGTTGTCGGCCCGGGAGGTGGATTAGATGGGGCAGGTGGCCAGCGAGGAAGGCCTTGCGGCACCGCAAATACTTTAATCGGGGCACTGGCTTCGCGCGGAAGCTCTTGTCTCCGTGCGGGCTCGCGCTAGCTTGGCAGGATGCTGAGGTATGCGCAGGGTCTCGGAGCCCGGGTTTTTTCGATGCTCCGAATCGGGGGGCAGATCGTTTTCCTTTTTCAGGACGTGATTCGCTGCCTGTTTCGCTATCCCATCCGGTTTCGCCTGCTGGTGCGGCAGTTGGATTTCATCGGCGTAAAGTCGGTGCCGGTGGTCATCATCACGGGCGGGTTTATCGGCGCGGTCTTCGCGGCGCAGTGTGAGTTTCAGTTTCGCGATTTGGGCATGAGCTCGGCGGTCGGGCCGGTGGTGGCCATCGCGATGTGTCGCGAGCTGGGGCCGGTGCTGTGTGCGTTGATGATCGCGGGGCGCGTGGGCTCGGCCATGGCGGCGGAGCTGGCAACGATGAAGATCACGGAGCAGATCGACGCGCTGCGCTCGCTGGCGGTTTATCCGACGGAATACCTGATCGTGCCGCGCTTCCTGGCCATGCTGATTTCGATGCCGATCCTGGTCGGGCTGGCCATCACGTGCGGCGTGGGCGCGGGGTATCTCGTCGCCGTGCACGTGCTGGAAGTGCCGGGCATTTATTATTGGAACAACACGCAGAAATTCACGCACGACAAGGACATTTGGATCGGCGTGGTGAAGGGCTTTTTCTTTGGCATTATCATCCTGCTCGTGGGCTGCAACAAAGGGCTGCAGGCCTCGCAAGGCGCGGAGGGCGTAGGCCTGGCGACGACGGAGTCGGTGGTGGATTCATTCATCATTGTGTTGATCGCGAATTTCTTTTTCTCGTTCCTGCTCAACACCCTGCTCTGATTCGTCCTTTCTATTTCCCAGCGCGCCATGTCCAACGTTGAAACACCCGCAAAACCGCTCGTCCGCCTGGTCGGCGTGGAGAAGAAGCTGGGCATCCAGAAAATCCTGAAGGGCGTGAATCTCGAAATTCGCGAGGGCGAGCGCATGGTCATCATCGGCCGAAGCGGCGGCGGAAAGAGCGTGTTGCTCAAGC
Source organism: uncultured Candidatus Methylacidiphilales bacterium (assembly GCA_964657775.1). Lineage (GTDB taxonomy): Bacteria > Verrucomicrobiota > Verrucomicrobiia > Methylacidiphilales > UBA1321 > JABDGH01. Next base: position 13,290 of record CAZZWT010000046.1, read on the forward strand.
ACATCATCGCGCTGATGCAGCCGGACAAGGGCGAGGTCTGGTTTCGCGATCACAACCTGGCCCAGATGGGCGAGGAGGAGCTGGTGCCGTTGCGGCGCGATACGGGGATGCTTTTCCAGAACGGCGCGCTGTTCGATTCGCTGAGCGTGGGGGAGAATGTCGCCTTCCCGCTGCGCGAAAAGGGCGGGTTCAGCGAGAAGGATATCCAGTCCGAGGTGCAGCGCGCGCTGCAGATTGTCGATTTGCCGAACCAGGCGCACAAGTGGCCGTCGGAGCTGAGCGGCGGCATGCGCAAGCGGGTGGCCCTGGCCCGGGCCGCTATCGCCAAGCCGGCGCTGATGCTCTATGATGAACCCACCTCCGG
>CAZZWT010000047.1:0-13642 GCA_964657775.1 uncultured Candidatus Methylacidiphilales bacterium
GGATCATAGGCTGTTTGTTCGGCCCGTAATCACCTTTTTGCCATAGCTGTTGTGCCACCGATATCACAAGGCTTTCGCGACACCAATGTCGCGAGCAGTGTAAGTCCCCGCGGGCGGAGTTTACGTCGAATTTTGATTTCATGCTTACCAGTGGTGGCTATCAAATTGCACTGCCAAGTACAACTTGAGAACGAGGAAAAGGAGTTGCAACGTTGCAACTCTGCCAACCTTCGTTGAATCGTGGATACGTCATCGTTCGCAATGAATTTCCCATAGGTTCGTGACAATGTTGTCACCAGACGTGCACATTCTGGTGCGCCCACGTGCACTTGAATGCCAAATCTCCGCAAATCCACTGTCGTGAAACCGGTGTAACGAGCAGCGGCATATTTCTCGTTTTCTGAACCTCATTTGCAATGATTCCATTAGCATGGGTCGAAATGGCCCTCGTTGGTCCATTAGCGATTCAAATAACTTTTCCTGCCCAGGATCGCGAATTGTTATTCGCTCCGAAATCGGCTAGTAACTTTGAAGACGATGAGTAAATCAGACGTCATGCCGCACGATATCGAGCGGCTTATCGAGATGGACTTCCTGCGCGCGACGGAACTGGCCGCGCTGAATACCCTGCAATGGCTCGGCAAGGGCAAGAAGGAGATGGCCGATGAAGCCGCATGTGATGCGATCCGTGGCATGTTCGATTTGATGGATATTTCCGGCGAGGTCGTGATCGGCGAAGGCATCAAGGACGAGGCGCCGGGGCTTTTTAAGGGCGAGAAAGTCGGCACGTGGCGCGAGGGCTCGCCCCGTTTCGAGATCGCGCTTGATCCGGTCGATGGCACGACGAACGTGAGCAAGGGCATGCCGAATTCGATCAGTTGTATCGCCGCCTCCGCGCCTTCCGAGGACGGGAAGCCGTGCCTGCAGGACATTCCCGCTTTCTATATGAAGAAGCTGGCCTACCCGCTCGAGGTGCGACGCGCGTGGATGAAGGATCCCAGCCTGCCGATCGATATCGATGCGCCGATTGAAGAGGTGATCGATGTGACGGCAAAGATTTTGGGCAAGGATGTGCGCGACGTCGTGGTCTGCGTGCTGGATCGACCGCGCAACCAGGACATCATCGATTCGGTCCGGCGCAAAGGCGCGTCGCTGCGCATGATTGTGGATGGCGACATCACGGCCGCGCTGGCGCCGGCGATGCAGACCTCGGCGATCAATCTCTATGCCGGGATCGGTGGCGCGCCGGAGTGTATTCTCTCTGCGGCGGGCCTGCGTTGTCTCGGCGGCGGCATGCGCGCGCGCATCTGGCCGCGCGACGAGGAGGAGAAGCAATCGCTGATCGCGCAGGGTTGGGGCGACATGCTGAAGCACCAGTTCATGTCGAAGGACCTGGCGCGCGGTGAGGATATTGTTTTCGCCGCGACCGGCATCAGCGACAGCCCGCTGCTGCGGGGTGTGCGCGTCGAAGGCTCGGTGGCGCGGACGCACTCCGTGCTGATGCGCGCGAAGAGCGGGACGGTGCGGTTCATCGAGGCGCACCATCATCTCGATCGCAAGACGATTCACCTGCGCAGCACGCAAGTTGAAAAGAAGATCTGACGCATCGCGTTCTCTCGTTTCGCGAGGAGCAGGTGGAGGGGCAATAAAATTGCGCGGACAATGGCGTTCCCAAATAAAATTGGGGAACGAGAAAGCGATGAGACAAACCTACGGCCGCTTCGCGTAGTGCCAAGTGCGGACGTCCACTTCGAGGTGGCCGATGCCGAGGTAGGCCTGGTCAATCCGCCCGCCGATCACAATCTTCGGGCCGATCGGGAGTTCAAACTTTTCGCTGTCGAGCCGCACGGAGCCGGTCCCGTCGGTGAAGAAAAAGGTCTCATCCCCGGCCCGGCCGGTGACGTGGCCGATCAAGGTGACGTAGCGGTCGTCCTTGTCGATGTTGTTTTGCGTGGCGACGACCCAACTGACGGTCGTCAGGTGATAGGGCGGTTCCGCCTGCGAGAGCGTGGAAGTGCCGAGGAACGCGGTGACGGCCCCGAGAACCCAAAGTGTTTTCTTCATACAGAGTAAGACGTTGCGCGACAGATTTGTTTTCAAATCAACTTCGTTCCTGATCCTATGCGGAGAGCAAATTTTGCCAAGTCTGCGGAGGCCCACTTTTTAGTTGACTTTTTACGACTAATTTCGTTTATAGGTTTAGTTTTGTGCGCTTCACCATCGAAAAAAGCTAATGAAATCCTTTACCCACGATTCCGACGATAAATTTACCGAACGCCTCCGTTTCTGGCGCGTCAGCCAGGATTTGACCCAGGCGGAAGCGGCCAAGTTGCTGGATATTGACCGCAGCTACTACTCGCAGATCGAGGGCGGCAAGCGGCATCCGGGCAACGCGCTGCGCATCCGCTTTCAGATCATCGAGAAATCGGCCTCGATCAAGCCGGGCGGAAACGTGGGCGGTAATCCCTATGGCCTGCGCAATATCCCCATTCTCTCCTGGGCGCAGGCGGGGCAGGCGACCGATTTCGAGCAGATGAACGATTGGGACGAGGTGGTGCCGAGCGATGTGGCGGATGAGCGTGCATTCGGCGTGCGGCTGCGCGGCGACTCGATGGAGCCAAAATTTTCCGATGGCGACATTGCCATTTTGCTGCCTGGCACCGCGCCGACCAATGGGGAAATCGTGGTGGCCAATATCAAAAACCAGGGTGCGCTTTGCAAGATCATGCATGTGCAACTGGACAAGAAATTGGTGAAGCTTTCGAGCTACAACCCGGCCTACCCGCCAACGGAGTATCATCGAGACGAATTCCATTGGATTTTTCCGGTGGCATCGATCATCCGGCAGTTGCGGCGGAAGTAGCGCGTTCCCAAGTGAACCTGGGAACGAGGAAGAGAACCTTAGGACTTTCGCGCAGCTTTATCTCATCGATTTCCGAAGACTTCGCTCATGCTCCGCGAAGCGGCACCCGATACCGGGGGTACCAGACCGAGTAAGTTCGACGGTTCAACAATTCACGATGGCGGGCGCGGAACATATCTCGCGCCCGCCATTCCGTTTTTATTTTAGAAGGTGGCCGGCGCAGGCCCTGCGGCGCCTTCCCACTGAACGCGTCACGCCTTGGGAATTCGTGCGTGCTTAAATCGGGTGTTTTCTGGCACGGAAGATGTGTTAGGGTAAGGCCTCTTTATGGACTACGATCTCATTGTCATTGGTGGCGGCCCGGCTGGTTATGTGGGAGCCATTCGCGCGGCGCAGCTTGGTAAAAAAGTGGTTTGCGTGGAAATGGAACGCGCGGGCGGTACCTGCCTGAACTGGGGCTGTATCCCGACCAAGGCGCTGCTCAAAAGCGCGGAGCTGAAGCAAATCCTTGGGCACATCGGCGACTACGGGCTTTCGGTCGGCGAGATCGGTTTTGATTTCGCGAAGGTGATGTCGCGCAGCCGGGGCGTCTCGGATCAGATGGCCAAGGGCGTCGAGTATCTTTTCAAATCGAAGAAGGTCGATTACCTCGTGGGCAAGGCGCAGATCCAGTCGCCTGCGGATGGGGCGATCAAGAAGGTCAACGTGACGGGAGCCGATGGCAAGACGCAGACGATCACCGGCAAGGCCGTGATGATCTGCACCGGCGCGAAGGCGCGCGCGCTGCCCGGAGTGAAGGTTGATGGCGAGAAGGTGATCACCAGCCGCGAGGCGCTGGCGATCAAGAAGGCGCCAAAGTCGATTGTGATTTTGGGCGCGGGCGCGATCGGGTGCGAGTTCGCCTATTTCTTCAATGCGTTTGGCGCGAAGGTGACCATCCTGGAAATGTTGCCGCAGATTCTTCCAGTCGAGGACGCGGAGGTGGCGGAATTCCTGAAGCGCAGCTTTACGAAGCAGGGCATCGAGGTCCACACGGAGACGAAGGTGGAGAAGACCGAGGTGCTGGAGAAGGGCGTGAAGCTCACGGTTGCCGGCGGAAAGACTTTTGAAGCGGAACAGTTGCTGGTCGCGATCGGCGTCGAGGCGCAGACGGACGGGCTCTTCGCCGCAGGCGTGAAGCCGGAGCTGGATCGCGGTTATCTGAAGACGAACGAGCGGTACGAGACGACGATCAAGGGCATTTACGGCTCGGGCGATATCATTGGACCGCCCTGGCTCGCGCACGTGGCGTCGCACGAGGCGATCGAGTGCGTGGAAGGTCTTTTCGTCCCCGGCAAAAAGCCGCACAAGGTGACGGTGTTCCCGGGCTGCACCTACTGCGTGCCGCAAGTGGCCAGCGTCGGCCTGACGGAGAAAGCGGCGAAGGAAAAGGGCATCAAGTTCAAGGTCGGAAAATTCCCGTACAAGGCGAGCGGCAAGGCCGTGGCGGCGGGGGATTCCGAGGGCTTCATCAAGGTGTTGCTGGGCGAAAAGTATGGCGAAATCGTGGGCGCGCACATTGTCGGCGCTGACGCGACGGAGCTGATCGCGGAGTACACGCTGGCGATGAGCTCGGAGCTCACGGCGGATGAAATCAACGCGACGATCCACGCGCACCCGACGCTGGCGGAGATGGACCATGAAGCGGTGCTGGCGGCCGAGGGCCGGCCGATTCATATTTAATGACTGTAGCGGCGGTCGATGACCGTCGCTGACTTCTGCCTCCTCGTTCCCAGGTTACACTTAGGAACGCCTCCTTTCATCGCGAAGTTTACTTCGCTGGCTGGCAGCCTGACGGCTATAAGAAGTCGTTCATGAACGTAGCCGCCTGCTTGTTCGAAATTCTCTGCAGATTGAATTTCGAAACAAGTACATCGGGAACGATAGCCATGCTTTCACGGGCGGTTATAAAGCTTTGACAAAGGCTCACGAGTCCCGCCCGGGGAGGTATTCGGTAAAGACTCGGAGCCCAGGTTCCGATGAACCATTGGTTCTCGTAAATCGCAAGCCAGGCACTCTTTCCAGAATTGGAATGGCCGGTCTGAAAGACAAGTTGGTTGCTCCGGATTATAGAAGCGCGTAGTCCCGCCTTTCTCAGCCGCCTCATGACGGAACGGTAGCGCTCGGATTTGATCATCAGGCGCCCACTCTAACCCCACCTTCGTTCTCTTAGGAGCAAAAACACCGACGGTCATAGACCGCCGCTAAAGCTGATCTTTGCGCTGATTCAAAATCTTCAGCGTCTTCGCGATGTTGGAGGGCTTGAAGATAAGCAAACCTGTCTTCGCCGTCGGCGCGGTGGCGCAGTAGAGATAATCGATATTAATATTCGCTTCGCCGAGCTTGCGGGCCATCTCGCCGATGGTGCCGGGCTTGTTCGGGCCGTCGATCATGATGACGTCGGTTTCCTGCACGAGCGTGCCGTAGTCCTCCAGCAGGCCGAGCGCGCGGTGCGGCTCATCAACGACGAGCCGGATAACGCTGTGGTCACGATTGTCCGACGTCGTGATCGCGTAAATATTGATCTTCTCCTTCTTCAACAGGTCGCACACCTTGCCCAGCACACCGGGCTTGTTCGCCACGAAGATGGTCAACTGACAGGCGACTTCCGCGCTCATTCCCTTTTTCCCCTTTGAGCGCGGCACATAAACTTAAGCCTTGGCGGGTTCTCCCGACGCAGGCTTGAGCGGATCGGGCGCAGTCGTCGTTAGCGAGGTGAGCGGCGGCGGCGGGGGAGCCGGCGCCATCGGCGTCACTTTCCAGAAGAGCGCTTCGTACTTCGGCCAATCCGCGAGGATTTCCTTGGCGCGCACGCTTTCTGTCAGCTCGAGATGCTTATAGATGATGCCCTTGAGGACCTTCACCTCGTCCGCGTCGTCGAGCCGCTTCAGCGTCACCATCGCCTTGTTGCAACGCTTGTCGAAGTCGCCCTCGAGGTCCAGCACGTAGGCGAGGCCGCCCGACATGCCCGCCGCAAAGTTCTTGCCGGTTTCGCCCAGCACGATGACCTTGCCGTTCGTCATGTACTCGCAGCCGTGATCGCCGATGCCCTCGACCACGGTTGTCGCGCCGGAATTACGCACCGCAAAACGCTCACCCGCGCGGCCGCGAATATAGAGCGCGCCACCGGTCGCACCGTAGAGCACGGTGTTACCGCAGATGGAATTCTTGGCCGCGTCGAACTTCGCCACGGGCGCGGGCACAACGACAATCTCGCCGCCGCTCATACCCTTGCCGACATAATCGTTGCTCTCGCCGACCAGCGTAATGCGCACGCCCTTGACCAAGAACGCGCCGAGGCTTTGCCCCGCGCTGCCGCTGAGCGTCAGGCCCAGCGTGTTCTCCGGCAGACCCTCGTCGCCGAAGCGATAGGCAATCTCGCCCGAGAGCTGCGTGCCGATACTGCGGAACGTGTTCTTCACTTTGTACTTCAGGGTCATCGGCGTCTTGGTCTGCAGACAGCTCTTGGCGTCCTGCAGGATGACGTCGTCCAGGGTCCGATCCTCGAGCTTGTCGTTGCGTTCCCACGTGTGGAAACGGGGCGAGCCGTCGTCGATCTTCGGCATCGCAAGAAGCTTGGAAAGGTCGATCATATTCGCCTTGGGATGATTCGGCACTTCGCGCTGCTCGAGGTAATCGGTGCGACCGATGATCTCGTTCAGGCTGCGCGCGCCGATGCTCGCCAGATAGCGGCGAACTTCCTCGGCCACGGCGTTGAAGAAGAGCACCACGTTCTCGGGCGTGCCCTTGTACTTCGCGCGGAATTTTTCGTCCTGGCTGGTGATGCCGACCGGGCAGGTATTCAGGTGGCACTTGCGCACGTAAACGCAGCCGGTGGCGATGAGCGCCGCCGTGCCGAAGTTGAATTCCTCCGCGCCGAGCATCGCCGCGATCAGGATATCCAAGCCGGTTTTCATGCCGCCATCGGTGCGCAACGTCACGCGATTACGCAGGCCGTTGAGCAGCAAAACCTGGTGCGCCTCGGCCAGGCCGAGTTCCCAAGGTCCGCCCGCGCTCTTCACCGAAGAGAGCGGCGATGCGCCCGTGCCGCCGTCATGGCCGGAGACCAGAACGATGTCGGCATAAGCCTTCGCCACACCTGCGGCAACGGTGCCGACGCCCGCGCCGGCCACGAGTTTCACGCAAATCTTGGCGCGCGGATTGACCTGCTTGAGGTCATAGATCAACTGCGCCAAATCCTCGATGCTGTAGATATCATGGTGCGGCGGAGGCGAAATCAACATCACGCCCGGCGTGCTGCGGCGCAGCTTCGCGATCGTGGCGGAGACCTTGTGGCCGGGGATCTGTCCACCTTCACCCGGCTTGGAGCCCTGTGCCATCTTGATTTCGATTTCAGCCGCGCTGGCGAGATATTCCGCCGTTACACCGAAGCGGCCCGACGCGACCTGCTTGATGCGGCTGTTCTTCGAGTCACCATTTTCCATGGGCGTGAAGCGCGAGCGGTCCTCGCCCCCCTCACCCGAGTTCGACTTGCCGCCGATGCGGTTCATGGCAATGGCGAGCGTCTCATGGGCTTCGGGCGACAGCGCGCCGAGCGACATGCCCGCAGTCGTGAACCGGCGGCGGATGTCCTCGATCGGCTCGACTTCCTCAATCGGAATCGGCGTTCCCTTTTTCAATTGCAAACACTGGCGTAGCGCGACCGGCGCGGCTTCCTCGACGGCCGCGACATACTTCGCGTAGTCGTCCCACTTACCGGCCTTGTCGGCGCCCTTGATGCCCACATAGGTGTGGAAGCTCTGGAGCACGGGCGGCGTCCAGGCGTGGAGCTCGCCGTCGCGGCGGAAACGATAGATGCCCTCGTCGGACAGCTTCGCCTCGGGCGCGAAGGCGCGCATGTGGCGCATCAACGTCTCCTCGGCGATCTCGCGGAAGTTGAGTCCCTTGATCTGCGACGTGGTACCGGTGAAGGCGAAGGAGATGACATCGGGATGCAGCCCGATCGCGCTGAACGTCTGCGCGCCGCTGTAGCTGGCCAGCGTGGAGATGCCCATCTTCGACATGATCTTGAGCAGACCCTTTTCGCAGGCGGAGCGATAATTTTTCGCCGCCGTGGCCGCATCGACGAGCTTCTCGCCAATCTTCAATTCACCGCGCGAAACGAATCCGTTCAGCGTGGCAAAGGCTGCATACGGGTTGATGGCGGACGCGCCATAACCGAGCAGGCACGCAGTCTGGTGCGTGTCGCGGCACTCGGCTGTTTCGCAAATGATGCTCGCCTTGGACCGCTTATCAACACGGACCAAGTGATGATGGACAGAGCCGGTTGCGAGCAGCATCGGGATCGGCGCGTGGCCAGCATCGATGTCCCAATCGCTCAAGATGATGATAGCGGCGCCCTCATCGACGGCCTTCTCGGCCTCGGCGCAAATGCGGTCGATGTGCTTCTTCAGCGCATCGGGACCTTCGCTGACCGGGAAGCGGCAGTTGATCGTGGCGGAACGGAACGGGCCGTCCTTGAGCGCGAGGATCTGCTGGATTTCCGGGTTGGTCAGAATCGGCGATTGCAGGCGGAGCAGCCGCGCGTGCTCCGGCGTTTCCTCCAGCCAGTTGCGGTGTGCACCGGCCAGCACTTCCACGGACATGACGAGCTTCTCGCGGATCGGGTCGATCGGCGGATTCGTCACCTGCGCGAAAAGCTGCTTGAAATAGGTGTAGAGCAGCTTCGGCTTCTTGGAGAGCACGGCCAGAGGGGCATCATCGCCCATGGAGCCGATTGCTTCCTCGCCCGTCTCGCCCATCGTTTTCAGGATCGAGGGCGTGACGCCGAGCTCCTCCTCCGTGTACCCGGCGGCGAGCTGCTGCTGCAGAAGGGTGGCGGCGGGCGCGGGTTGGGACTCAAGCGACGGCGTGCTGTCGATGTCCTTGATATTCTCCCGCAGCCACTGGCCATAGGGCTGCTTCCGGGCGTAGGTCGCCTTGATCTCCTCGTTCTTGAGCAGGACGCCCTTCACGGTATCGATCGCGATCATCTCGCCCGGCCCCAGCCGGCCCTTCTCGATCACCTTCGCATCGTCAATGACGAGCAGGCCCACTTCGGAGCCGAGCGTGAACAGGCCATCGTCGGTGATCTTGTAGCGCGCAGGGCGCAGGCCGTTACGGTCGAGGCACGCGCCGATGGTGCGTCCGTCGCTGAAAACCAGCGCGGCGGGTCCGTCCCACGGCTCGTTCAGGGTCTGGTGATATTCGTAAAATTCCTTTACCTCGGTCGGCGTGGAGGCATCGCCCTGCCATGCGGCCGGCACGAGCATCAGCATCGAGTGGAGAATGTCGCGACCGCCCATGTAGAGAAGCTCAAGCGCGTTGTCCAAGCTCGACGAATCGCTGCCGCCGGGCTGGATGATCGGACGCAGCGTCTTGATCGCGTCACCGAAGAGCGGGCTCTTCAGTTCGGGTTCGCGCGCCTTCGTCCAAAGACGATTGCCGGCCACGGTATTGATTTCGCCGTTATGGCTCAACATGCGACACGACTGCGAGAGCGGCCAGGTGGGAAAGGTATTGGTGCTGTAGCGTTGATGGAAAACGGCCAGCGCGGTGGTGTAATTCGGATCGCGCAGGTCGAGGTAAAAACGCTCGAGCGTCGGCGCCGCGAGCAGGCCCTTGTAGACCACGGTGCGGCTGGAGAAACTGGGGATATAGAATTCCCTGATGCCCTGGCTTTCGCACTGGTCCTCGATCTGGTTACGGACGAGGTAGAGCTTCCGCTCAAATTCGTCATCACTCATCTCCGAGGGATCGGGCCGGCCGACGAGGATCTGCTCGATATCGGGGCAAGTCTTCAGGGCCTTCTCGCCCAACACGGCGCGGTTCACCGGCACCGAGCGCCAGCCGAAGATGAAAATCTTGTGCTCGTTCAACACCGTCTCGGTGATGTGGCGGCAACGGGCCTGCGTGTAGGGGTCGTTCGGCAGGAACATCATGCCCACGCCAAGATCGGAATCCTGGAAAAGCTTGTAGCCCATCTTCTCGACCTCGGGCCGGAAGAGCTTGTAGGGGATTTGCGTGAGCACGCCCGCGCCGTCGCCGGTCTTCGCGTCGGCATCCATCGCGCCGCGGTGAATGAGCGAGCAAACGCAGGTCAGCGCCTTCTTAAGAATCGAGTTGGACCGCACGCCCTTGATGCTGGCGACCATGCCAACGCCACAAGCGTCATGCTCATGGGCCGGATCGTAGAGCCCGTGGAAATTTTGCGTGCGGTCGAGGATGGCTTGGTTGAGCGGCATGGGACTTAAAAGTTAGAACGAAGATTGAAAGGCACAAGGGTAATTTCCGAGATACTGGACTTTTTGAAACTGGACTTTTGAGGCGACGACTCCACGTGACAGAAGTCCGCGCGATCGTGATTCGCTTTTTCGATGGCTCTCCTTTTATCCTGATTTTTTCTCATAAACGCGTACGCTTCCGGGCACATGAAATCCCGCCCCGCCGTTCGCCGTCTCGATGTCGAACTGGTCGAGCGAAAATTGGCCGAGTCGCGCGAGCAGGCGCAGCGACTGATTTTGGCGGGGGAAGTATGGGTGGAAGGTCAACGGTGGGATAAGGCAAGCAAGCTTTGTGCCGCGTCGGCAGCAATTGAAATTCGCGGCGGTGACCGCTATGTCAGCCGGGGCGGGCACAAGCTGGAGGGCGCGCTTTCCGGCTTCGCGTTGAGTGTGGTCGGCCTGCGTTGTCTCGATCTCGGCGCCTCGACGGGCGGCTTCACCGACTGCCTGTTGCAGCATGGCGCGCGCGAAGTGGTGGCGGTCGATGTCGGCCACGGGCAACTGCACTGGAAGATGCGCCAGGACCCGCGCGTGAAGGTCTATGAAGGCGTCAACGCGCGCGATCTCTCCGGCCTGACCGAGGAAACGGACAAGCCGTTCGACCTGGTGGTGAGCGATGTCTCGTTTATTTCGCTGCGCAAGGTCTTGCCTCCCGCGTTCGATCTGCTTAGCTCCGGCGGTCGGGTCGTGGCGCTGATCAAGCCGCAGTTCGAGGCCGGGCGCGCGGAGGTTGGCAAGGGCGGAATCGTCCGCGACGTCGCGGTGCGCGAGCGCGTGGTGCGCGAGTTGGTGGCGTGGGCCGAGGATTTTCCGGTGACGACGGTGGGGACGATCCCCTCGCCGCTGCCGGGGCGCGATGGGAACGAGGAGTTTTTATGGCTATTGCGAAGAAAATGAAGAAGGTGAAAATCGGCGTCATCGTCAACGGCACCAAGCCGGGCGCGCGCGAAGTTCTCTACCAATTGACCGAATTCTGCCAAGGCCACCCGAACCTGGAGCTTCACTTTGAGCAGCGATCCGCCGCGTTGATCGGTCGCACCGGCGTGTCCGAAATCGCGCTGGCGAAGAAATCCGATTTGCTGCTGGTGGCGGGTGGCGATGGCTCGCTCATCGACGTGGTCGATCAGGTCTTCCCTTCGCAGGTGCCGATTCTCGGCGTCAACATCGGTAGCCTTGGCTTTCTCACCGCCGTCTCGGAATCAGAGGTCGACAAGATCCTGCCCTATATCTCCGCGATGGACTTGCTGCTGAGCCCGCGCCTCGTACTCGAGACCATTTTCCATCACGCGAACGGGAAGAAGCACGTTATTCCCTGCGCGCTGAATGATATCGTGATCGCGCGCGCCAATGCGCAACGGCTTGCGCGCATCCGGGTGGAGGTGGGGGATTATCTCGTCACCGAATATGTCTGCGACGGCCTGATTATTTCCACACCCACCGGCTCGACGGCCTACTCGCTCGCCTCCGGCGGCCCGATCTTGAGCCCGGATGCCGACTCGATTGTGCTGACACCAATCTGCCCGCACACGCTAACCAACCGCGCGCTGGTTGTGGGCACGGACCAGGCGATCCGCATCCGCATCGTGAAGCAGCCCGGCGTGCCACCGCCGATCGTGCAATTCGATGGCCGGACGCACGGCAACCTCCGCGCCCACGAATGGCTGGAGATCAAGCCGGCCAAGGCGAAGGTGCAACTGGCGTATCTGCCGCACTCGGATTTCTACCGGGTGCTGCGCCAGAAGTTGAAGTGGAGCGGGGCGAGCGTTTGACAGGGCGAGACACGCGTGTCACCCTTGGCCGATGGCTCCTTCCATTACGGTTTCTGTCAGGCAGTTGCACGCACGCACCGGTCATTATCTGCGTAAAGCGTCCAAGAATCAACGGGTCATCATTACCGACAACGGCAAGCCCATTATTGAACTCAAGCCGCTCACGCCCGAGGTTGAATCCGAAGTGCCTTATTTCGCGCGTCGAAGATTGCGGCCCGAGTTCAAAAAATTACAGGAATCGGGCAGATTACGCCCTCGTCCCGGTGACCGTGACGTGACGGAGCTGATTTCGGAGGACCGGGATTCGACTCATGGTTTATTTTGATACCAGCTATCTGGTCCGCCTGTATATCGAGGACGTCGGCTTCGACATCGTCCGCTCATTGGCAGAACCAGCGCCTATCGCATCTTCCTTCCACGGGGAAATTGGAACCATCGCCGCTCTCCATCGCGTTTATCGTGACAACCGGATAAGTCGGGGCGACTACCTAAAGATCCTCGATCAGTTTCACGACGATAGCAAGGCGGGGCTTACCATTGGCTTACGGCCGGGAAAGAACTCGCCGCGAGACTCGACAGGGTTTATCGGAATGCGTCGTCGAGGTTTTTCCTTCGTGCCGGTGATGCCCTCCATCTTGCTTGCGCGCGAGAGAACGGCTTCACCGAGATTTATTCCAACGATTCCCACATGCTCGCTGCCGCGCCGGCTTTTGGTCTGAAAGCCCGGAACGTGATTAAGTAAGAGCCCCTACTCCCCATCCGTCTTCCAAAGCCCCTCCACCCGCTTCCAGACGTCGCGGAGTTGCCACCACCAGCCGTTGTTGAGCGCCAGCAGATGCAGCCCCACCGCACCGAAGACCACCTCCATCGCCACGATGGACACAAACGGCGGCAACCGGTCGTGATTACCCAGCGTCCGAAATCCGTTCATCAGCAGGATATAGGCGATGAGCACGAGGACGGTCCAGACGATGCCGGCGACCGGGCTGCGACGATCGCTGCGCGTTCCCTGCAACAGCGCGAAGAGCATCAGGATGATCAGGCTGAACGGGTAAAGCACCCGGTACCACCACTCCGTGCGATAGCCCGCCAGGTGCGTCTGCGAAGCCGTGCTGGTGCTGATGTAGTCGGCCAGTTGTTGCAGGGTCAATTGCTCGGGCTGTGCGCCGATCAAGGCAAACTGGTTAGGCGGAGTCGTGATGTCGGTGTCCAAGACCGCGAGCGTCTTCTGGCTCTGCGGCGCGCCGGTCGCGCCGTACTGGATCTGCAGCACGTTGGATAATCGCCAGAATCCAGCCGCCGTATATTCACCCTGGCGGGCAAAATACTTGACCAAGTCGGCACCCTGATCGTTGCGCAGGAGGATTTCCACACCCTTGGCCGTGCCGCGACGGGCATCGAGGCTGGAGAAAAACCAGATCCGGTTATTGGCCCGGTCGGCGTAGGGCAAATTCGTGAAGACGTTGTTCCGCGCGGTCTGCCCCTTGACCTGCAAAAGCAACCGTTCCCCCGTCACTTGCGCGCGCGGGGCGGGGCCGCTCATGTCGATGGCGAGGACAATGGTCCAAATCGCCGCGAAGGCGAAGAAAGGCGAGAAGAGCCAGATGGGCGCCATGCCGCCCGACTGAAAGGCCACGAGCTCGCTGCGCCGATTGAGCGCGAGCAGCGTCCATAGCGCCGAGATGACC
>CAZZWT010000048.1:0-13585 GCA_964657775.1 uncultured Candidatus Methylacidiphilales bacterium
GAGTTTTCATGGGCCGCGCGAAATAGCAGAACCGCCCGCACTTGCCAAATGGCCCAACCGCGCCAGCTTGAGTTCATGATTGCACTCCTCATCGCCACGAACCGTCCCGGCAGCAACTCGGCGAAAGTCGCCGAGCGCGTCGCGGAAATTTACCAGGCCAAGGGCCAACCGCTCGAGGTCGTCGACCTGCACAAGCTCCCGCCCGAGATTTTCGAGCCGACCAGCTACGCGGAAAAGCCGGCCAGCTTCGCGCCGTTCCAAGAGACGCTGACCAAGGCAAGCGGCGTGGTGGTGGTCACGCCCGAGTACAACGGCGGGTTCCCCGGCGTATTCAAGTATTTCATCGATATGCTGAAATTTCCGGAGACCTTTGCGGGCAAACCGTTCGCCTATGTCGGCCTCTCCGCCGGCGGCGGCGGCGCGGTGCGGCCGATCGAGCAATTCTCCACCCTGGTGAGCTACCTGAAGGGAATCAACTACCCGGTGACGGTCAGCATCCCTGCAATCAACGGTCACCTCGATGAGAAGTTCCGCTTGAAAACGCCGGAGATCATCGAGCGCCTGGAAAAGCAGGCGGATGGCTTTATCAAGTTTGTGGAGAAGGTGGGGAAGTAAAGGAGTCTTCCTTTGCCGGTAGCCCGCGACTTCCGGTTCCGTCGGACTTTGGGGCCTGTTAAGGTAAAAAAGGGGGGCGGGCGCAATCGCGCCCGTTTACCTTATCCTGCGTAGACGACGCGAAAGTCCGGGCCCGTTGCCCGGACAGACGGCCACTTGGCTGACTTAACGCGCGAACCGTTTTTCTTCCGCATCAAAAATATCGAAGAAATAACGCACGTGATGAATCACTTCCGGTGGCACATTCGCCGGGATGTAATCCTCCATGAATTCCTGCAGACCGTCGGGGAGTTCATCGATCTTCTTGTAACGCCACTGGTTGTTCCACTTGATGTTCTCGATCCGGTCGCGCTTCTTCGCGTGCTCGGCGATCCACTTGCCGACCGCCTCGTCATCCGCGCCCGTCTCCACGAAAGCTTTCAGATCGGCACCCTTGATCTCGACGAAGCCGAGCCAAATATTATCGAGCGGGCAATCGAAGTGATACTCGCCCGAGGTGCCGGCCAGCACCGCGCGGCATTTATCGACGGCCCGTTTCGCCAAAACAAAACCGCCCAGCATCGCGTGCGGGCTGTGGGGAAAAGTCTTTGTCAGGTCGGGTGCCAGTTTCTTAACGTTTTCGTGGAGTGTGCTCATAGGTCAAACGTAGCCGCATCTCACGATCTGCCAAGAGCCCAAAATAGCGTGGCCGCCGGGGCAGCGGCTACCGGTCACCACGTTCCGACGAGTTCCTGCAGCAGACTTTCCGCATTGGCTTTCGATTGCCGGGCCGCATCCTCGCCTTGGCTCATGTTGCCGGCCGTGACGAATTGCACATCCGTTACGCCCATATATTTGAAAATATGCCGAAGGTAGGGCTCCTCAAAATTGAACGCCGCCATGGGCGTTCCCGCTGAATAACTTCCGCCGCTGGCGATGATGAAAAGCGCCTTCTTGTCCTTCACCAAGCCCTCGTATCCGTTCGGCCCGACGGCGAAAGTCTTCCCTGCACGCACGATCTGGTCGATGTAGGCCTTGAAGGTGGACGGGATGTTGAAGTTATACATCGGCACGCCAAAAATATAGCGGTCCGCCGAGAGAAATTCCTCCACCAGTTGATCCGACACGGCAATGGCCGCCTTCGATTCCGGCGTCTGCGCCTCGGCCGGGGCGAATGCGCCGACAACCCACGCCTCGCTCACATGGGGAACGGGATGATGCCCGATATCGCGCAGGAGAATCCTGTCATCCGGATGAAGCCGCGCCCACTGGTGGGCGAAAGAGGTGGTCAGTGTGCGTGAGACGGAACGGTCACCGCGCGGGCTGGCGGTAAGGACGAGGATCGTGGCCATAAGGAATGAAATTAAAACAACCGGACTCTGTCTCAACAAGTTGTTGGAATACTATCATTTGGTCAAAATAAGAATGAGATGCCATTCTCAGTGCATCTGCCCTGCATGGACTCGCCCCGCTACACCGTCATTGTCCCGATGGCCCGTTTTCGTCCCGATGAAGCCGTGCTGGTGAGCCTGCGAGAAACGCCCGCGCCGGCTGGTGGTGTGGAGATCATCGTGGCCGAGGGCACGCACCCGGCGCGTCAACGCAACTCCGCACTGGCCCAGGCGCGAGGGGAAGTGGCGATTTTTCTCGATAACGATTGCTCCATCGGCGCCGGGTTCTGGAAGGAACTGGAGACCGCATTGGCGCAACCCGCGGTGGAAATTGTCGGCGGCCCCGCCTTGCTGCGGCCTTACGCGACGGCCTGGGAGGAGATCTTCCACGCGCTGCTGACGCACACGCTGATCGTCGGCACGGTTGCCTCGCGCTACGCGGCCCGGGGCGATTTCCGCGAGGCGACCCAGACCGATCTCATCCTTTGCAACCTTGCCGTGCGTCGCACCATCTTCGAGAAACTCGGCCCTTTCTCAACCGATCTCTACCCGAATGAAGAGAACGAGTGGCTCGACCGTGCGCACGTGGCCCGCGTCGGCGCCTACTACGATCCCGCGCTCCAAGTCTTTCGCCCGCAACGCGCCACGCCATGGGAAATGGGCAAGGCGTTGCTCCGCTACGGCATGGGAAGAACGCGGCAATTTCGCGTCAGCGGCTGGCGGCCCACGTTTCACCAATGCCTGCCGGTCATGGTCATCGCGACCACCTTTGCGCTGGTCCACTGGCGGCTGGAAATGGAGTTCGTCATCCTCTGGCTGGCAGCGGCGATCATCGTCGCGTTTTCCTGCCAGTCGCTTTTGCAGGTTTGGCAGCGGGTCGTCGCTGGCCTCATCGCGCCGTTGATTCCGCTGACCTACGTCGCCGGCCAAGTGATCGGCTGGTTCGCGCTTTTGGCGCCCGCACCCACCGCCGAGCCGGAAATCACGCTCCGGAACGAGTGTGGTGAACCGCTTTCTCCGATCAGGTAGTCGTTATCAGCCTCATTGGAGTTATTGCTATTCCGAAAATATTTCGAAAAAAGAGGTGACGCCTCGCAATATCTTGTTAATTCACGGAAGGGCAGCGGTTTTTCCAAAGAACTTTCCGGAATGAAGCACTTACTTCTTAACCAAGGCAAAAAAACGCGAGGCGGCTTCAGCCTCGTCGAGGCCTCGTTTTCCATCGGCATCCTCAGCTTCGGCATGCTGACCCTAGCGCCGCTTTTGGCCGTGGGCATGAAGGCGGCCCGCACCGCGCGCGATGACCGGACCAGCGTCCAGATCGCCCAAACGCTGGTGGAGGAGGCGCGGCAGGGGACGCTCGCGACTGGCACCCTCTACCTCGATTTTGAAGGCGCCCCCTGCGCCGCATCGCGGGCAGTTTACACGGTGCAGGCGACGTCGAATCCCGTTCCGGCCAATGCCGCGCTGACGCAGACGACGCTCCGCCTCACGCCGATTGGCGCCCCGGACCGCACGCGGACTTATGCGGTTGTTTTTCCGTCCGCGCAGTAGAAATAACGGGTTTACCGTGGTCGAGGTGTTGACCACCCTCGTCATTGTTCTAGTCGTCCTCGTCGCGCTGGCCCAGTTCATGACCAGCATCGATACGGCATGGAAATCGGCCGCGGCCGATCCCTTCGCGGAGGCGCAGGATGCCTTTGATACCGTCACGCGCCACGTCGCCGCGGCCACGCTCGCTCCGTATCAGGATTATGCCGACAGCACCGGCTCGTTCCGCACCGGCGCCGCGTTTGTGCCCGATCACCTTGCGCGCCGCTCCGACCTTGCGTTTGTCTGCGGCCCCGCGCTGGCGAGTGGGCGCACCACGTCCGGCGACGCCGTCTTTTTTCTCGAGCCGGCCGGATACACGCAGACCGAATCTCAAGCCGGTCTCGGCCATCTGCTCAACGCCATGGGCTACTTCGTCGAGTTCAGCGACGACGACGCCCCAGCGTTCGTCGCCGCTTTCACCCACTCGTATCGCTGGCGGCTGAAGCAAATCACGCAGCCTGCCGAGTCGCTGCAAATCTACACGAGTACCACCTCGTCGCCATGGATCCAATCGCTGACGCAACCCGGCGCGCCGATCTCCGTGCTGGCGGAGAACATCGTCGCGCTGATCGTGCTGCCCGAACGCGCCGCCAACGATACCGGCGCCCCGCTCGCTCCCGACTTCACTTACGATTCGCGCGACACGACGAACCGGTTGACCTTGCATCAACTTCCGCCGCGCGTGCGCCTCGCGTTGGTGGCGATCGACGCGGTGTCGGCCACGCGCCTCGCGGCGCAGAACGGAACGACGGCGCCGCCGCTGGTCGCGCCGACGCTTTTTCAGCAGGCCGTGCAACTCGATGCCGATCTCGCCGCGCTCGACACGTCGCTCACGACGCAAAAAATTGGGCACCGCATCCTGCAGCGGGAAATTCAACTTTCATCGGCGGCGTGGTCGAACACGCCATCGCCTTAAACGAAAAGCCATGCCTCTCCCCTCATATTTTCACCGCACCAGCGCGACCACCTCCGGCATGGTGCTCGTCGTCGTGATCGCGATGCTGGCAGTGGCGACGCTGCTCCTTCTCGCCCTTTTTTCCGGCACGCGAAATCAACGGATCAACGCCGCCAGCGACGCCTCCCTCGCCCGCGAAAAAATGCTCGCCGATTCTGCCGCGGCGCTCGTCATCGGCCAGATCGCGCAGGCTTCCACGCAAACCAACCAGGCGTGGATTTCGCAGCCCGGCCTGCTCCGCACCTACTCGACCAATGCGGTGCGGACGCCGTCAGCCTGCTTCAAAATGTATTCTACCACCAATCTGGCCAGCATGGTCGATACCAGCGGCACGGTCACCTTCCTCGCCAGCGACGTGCCCGCGAACTGGAGTTCCGAGCCGGATCTTTACACCGACTTGAACGCACCGTCGGTCACTTCCAGCGGCGCGACAAACTATCCCATCTTCGATCCAACCGCGACGAACACCATTACGGGCCTCAGCATCGATGCCGGACAAAACGCCACGATGCCGGTTGCGTGGATGTACCAATTGCAGGACGGCACGCTCGGCCCGGCCAGCAGCGGCACGGCGGCGAATCCGATTGTCGGGCGCCTCGCGTTCTGGACCGACGATGAGACCTGCAAAGTGAACATCAATACGGCCGGCGATGGCTCACCGTGGAACACCCCGCGCGTGAACTCGACCGACGACGCGGCGTGGAGCAGCAACCAGCCTGCCGCCGGCGAGTATTCGGCTTATCCGGGCCATCCGGCCACGACGTCGCTCGCCGGGATTTTTTCCACCAACGCCTACACGCCGCAGCAAATCCTCGCGCTGACGCCGCGCTATGCCTGGGGCGGCTCCCAATTCGGCACGCAGCCGACAGGGCCGGGCGCATCCGTCGCGGCGAAGATGGATCGCCTCTACGCCTCGGTGGATGAACTGCGCTACAGCACCAACGTAATCTCCGGCCAGCGGCAGACCAACGCCGTCAGCGCCGCGCAACTCGCCACGGCGCAGTTCGTCCTCACCGAGCACAGCGTCGCGCCGGAGACCACGCTGCTCGGCGAACCGCGTGTCGCCATCTGGCCGGTTTCCGACACGACGTCCGCCGGCGCACCGCAGATCACCGCCGCCGATCGCGCCATGATGAACGCCGCCACCGTCGGGACGCGCAGCTACTTTTTCCTGCGGCACAACGCGCAGAGTCCCACCGACGACCTGAACACCAACGTCGTGCCGTCCAACGCGCAGCTCTTCACCGAACTTGTCTCGCGCGGCAACGAAACGCTGCCCGGCTATGGCACGACGTTGGCCGCGAAATTCCCCGGCGCGCAGTGGACGCAACTCCAGCTCGAGATCGCCGATTACATTCGCTCCATCAACGCGGTCGATCCTACGCCAGAGCCCTTCGTGCCCTACGCCGCCGGAAATACCACGGGCGGCCACGGCATGGTCGATCCGCTCATGACCACCTACGGCTCCGGCGCGAGCGCGATCACGCTGCGCAGCATCGGGCGGGTGCCGACGCTCTCCAGCCTCACGCTGGTTTTTTACGTCTGCGGATTCGGGCTCAAGAACGGAACCACGATCGACTACGAACAAAATCCCGACTCCGACGGCTCGAGTTGGCAGACGAACTTCGCGGCCAACCCAAGTAACTGCACCAATATCGTCAACGAACAGGTCCGAGCCTTCGTGGTTCCGGCGACATTTGTTCCGGCCTGCGGTTATCCCGAGATCAGCGATAATTGCACCATCCAGATCGCCGGGTTGAACGGCATCGGGCTCACCACTGCGACCTCGAATGATTTCGGATTCGCGACCTTGGCCACCTCCGATCCGCTCAGCACGGCGCTCGGTCTCAGCCCCGCCGATCGCGCGTGGGGCGGCAACGAGGGCCCGCTCGCGTGGCGTGCGACCGGAGTCGATGCGCAGCAATCGGGCGCGTTCACCTACGCCTTCGCCGGGACGAAAGCGATGGCGGTGACTATGACCGCGAAGCCCACTTACAATACAGGCGTCCTCACCTGGCCGCATATGCCGACGCTCGTCTTCAAGGCTGCCACGCCGCTGGTCGTGACCATTCGCGATCACAACGGCAACACGCTGCAGACGCTCAACGTCACGCTGCCCACCGGCATCGGCGTGCCCGCGCCGAATCCCGTCAGCGAATACTCGAAGCAGGACGGCGCTTCGACGCTGGTCGCGCCCTCGTATTACATGACGCTGAAAAATCGCGCGCTCGCCACGCAGGCCAGCCGCCCGTTTCTCATCCAGCCGAACGACACGAGCCGCAGCATGGAGGCCGCGACCGACCTGCGCGTCATCGCCAGCCTGACCAACGTCCCGGCGAGCATGTTCAAGGCCCACCCGCTCTACTCCACCACCAGCGCGCCGCACGCGCACAATCTCCACTTCGCCGATGGCACGGCCGTCTTCGGCGCAACGGGCATCGCGAGCCTGAACAGCTCGGCCGCCTATCCCGCCGCCACGACGACGTTGACCTGGACGAACTGGTGCACAGGCGCCGCAACCAACTACGCGTGGCCCATCAGTCCGCCGTGCAGCTGTCCGACCGGGCCGCCCAATTTCGTCACGATGCTGCCCACAC
This sequence comes from uncultured Candidatus Methylacidiphilales bacterium, assembly GCA_964657775.1. Classification (GTDB taxonomy): domain Bacteria; phylum Verrucomicrobiota; class Verrucomicrobiia; order Methylacidiphilales; family UBA1321; genus JABDGH01. The sequence continues at coordinate 7,131 of CAZZWT010000048.1, forward strand.
TCAACGCCGCGGGCGATTGGGATACCGGCCCTGGCTTCTCACCCGACGGCGCGCAAATCAACCTGCCCGATGCTGGCACGACGAACACCCCTGCGAGTGCCTACTTCTCGCTCGCCAGCGGTGCCCCCGGCGCACCGACGCAACGCACGCCGAACGCGCTCGTCCCCTCGCCCGTCGTGTTCGGATCACTGCCGGCGGGCGTTAATCCGGCCACGCCCGCCGCTTCCACGCCATGGCGCACGCTTCTCTTCACCCCCTACCCCGCGGCTGATGTGGATCATCCCGGGTTCGGTAATGCCTCCAGCATGCCTGCGCTCGCGCCGGATCATCTCGTGCTCGATGATTTCTGGATGCCGGTCATCGAGCCCTATCCGATCAGCACCACCCTCGCCACCGCGGGCAAGATCAACCTCAACGACCAGATCGCGCCGTTCACCTGGCTTCATCGCACTACGGCGCTCCACGCGCTCCTTACGGATCTGCGCGTTCCGGCGATTTCCGTCGCATCCGCCAGCACGTACAAATCGAGCGGCACGCTCGGGCCATCGATCTGGAATCCCGTCGATGAGAACGCGACCATCGCGCAGATCGAAAATAAATTCGCGGACAACAGCGCGGACGCCTATCTCAGCGAAAGCGAGATCTGCACCGTCCCGCTGGTGCCGCTCGGCCAGGCATCGGACAACGTCGCGGACACCCAGGCCGCGCTTGATACTTTTTGGAATGGCCCCGCCGCACTCGGCGGATTGACTGGCGACAATCTCCGCGAACTGCCCTACGCGCAACTCTACAGCCGGCTGACCACGCGCTCAAACTCCTACACCGTTCACGTCCGCGTGCAGGTGCTGAAAAAGCTGACGCATGACCCCGACCAAAATATCTGGAAGGAGGGTACCGATCTTATTCTCGCCGATTGGCGCGGCTCGTATGAAATCGAACGCTATCTTGATCCGGCAGCCCAAGCGCCAACGACTGGTTCGCCATTGGGGCCCTATCGCTATCGGATACTGAGTGCGCACCGTTTTGCGCCCTAGGACCTTTGCGACTTATAAAACCTATAAGTCCTATGAGCAGAATCTCTTCGTTTCCCCGCCCTCGTTTGCGGCTATGCTTTTTCCATGACTGGTTTCGATGCCCTGCAACAACTACGGCTGCCCGATGCGTGGCAGGCGGAGGCGATTCGCGCACTCGCGGCGGGCGATGATGTCATCGTCCAGGCGCCGACCGGCGCGGGCAAGACCTTCATCTTCGAGCAATATTTCCAACAGCGGCGCGGTCCGGGCCAGACAATCTACACCGTGCCCACACGCGCGCTGGCCAACGACAAATTCGCGGAGTGGAGCCGCCGGGGCTGGCGCGTTGGCATCACCACGGGCGATCTCGCGCATGATCCCGAGTCCCCGCTCGTCGTCGCCACGCTCGAGGCGCAGCAGGAGCCGACCGGCGCCGCGCTTTACGTGATCGATGAGTACCAGTGGATCGGCGATCCCCTGCGCGGCAACCACTACGAAGGCACGATCCTTTCCATGCCGGCAAAGACACAACTCCTGCTCCTCAGCGGCAGCGTGGCCAATCCCGGCTTGGTGCGCGACTGGCTGTTGCGGCTGGGTCGCGGGCGCCAAGTCACGCTGATCGAGCAGCGCGAACGGCCCGTGCCGCTCGACGAAGTGGAGATCGATTCGCTCGCGCGCAATGTGCCGGAATCGATCACCGGCTACTGGGCACGAAAGATCGCAGGCGCGCTTCGCGATGACCTCGGACCCATCCTCGTCTTCGCCCCGCACCGGCGCGAGGCGGAGAAGATCGCGAAGGATGTCGCCGCGCGCATCCCCTGCCCGCAACCCTTGCGGCTCACGCGCGACCAGGAAAACGCTGCCGGGCCTGAACTGGCGAAATTGCTTGGCCAGCGCGTGGCATTTCATCACAGCGGCCTCAGTTATGTGCAGCGCGCCGGGCTCATCGAGCCGCTGGCCAAGGGCGGCCAATTGCGCGTGGTCGTGGCGACGCTGGGCCTGAGCGCGGGCATCAACTTTTCGCTTCGCTCCGTCCTCGTGACCGCGACCAACTTTACCGCCGGCGGATTTCCTCGCGAAGTCACGCCCTCGGACCTGCTGCAGATGTTCGGCCGCGCGGGCCGGCGTGGGCTCGATGAACACGGCTACGTGCTGGTGAGCGAACGCTCGCCTCGTCTCGGCCAGGCACTCGCGGGGCATCTCCGCCGCAACGTCCCGCTGCCGTGGCGTCCGCTCCTGAAGGAATTCGCCAAGGGCGTGCCCATTGCCGAGGCTTGCACGGCCTTCCAAAAAAAACTCTTCACCACGGAGTTCATTCCGCTCGGCATCGAATCGACCCAACACATCCACGAGCCGTTGCCGTGCGGGCTGAAGACCGATGCGGGCCGCGCGCGATTGGTGCGGCGCGTGAACGATCCCGCGCCGTTTTGCATCCCGTGCCCGCATCGCGCGGAGTGCCTGACGCTCGATCCGAAGCCGACGCTGATCTGGCTCTGGAATCGCACCGGCATTCTCGACAAGCAGCTCAATCTCACGCGGCGCGGGCGCATCATGGCCTGCTTCTCCGGCGCGGAGGGGCTCGGTGTCCTGGCCGGGCTGGAAGACGAGAAATATCCGCTGCTCGATTTGATGGAGGACATGGCGAACCTCGTCGCGGGCGATCGCTTTTGCGGCAACGAACCGCGCTGGGGCGGCCGGCTCGCCTATGCGTGCCAGAAGGCCTATCGCCGTTTCACCAGCGAGGGTTTTCTCGTGGATGGCATGCCGGTGAACTACGGCGCGGGCGGCGCGGAAATCGTCCGCACGTTGCGCGTAAAAAAATTCGTCTCCACCGAGAAGCTGGACGAGCACATCCATCGCGGTGACATCGACCGCCTGCTCATCGAGTGGAAAAGCCTGCTGCGCCAAATCGCCACCGCCACGGTCGATACCTCGTGGCCACGCTGGACCGAGTTCCAGGCCCTCTGCCGCGCCGAGTTTTCCCAGTACGAGCGCACCAGCCTCCCCGGCCTGCCTGTTATCCCTGCGGAGCAGCAGAAACCGATCAGCCATCGTGTGACGATGACCAGCGCCTGGAGTTGATCGCGGTTAGGGTGACTGTCCTTCGACTTTCCAATGCGACGGAAGCAAATCGCGCAAAAGGGCGATCGTGCCGCCTGGCATGAGTACACGCGTGTCCGCATTTTCCGGATGAATTTGCCAGAGAAGCTCGCGGCAGCGCCCGCAAGGGGAAAGGACGGAGCCGCGCTTGCCGACCGCGACGATGGTTTGAATGCGGCTCTCGCCCGTCGTGATCATGCTGGCCACGGCCGCGTGCTCGGCGCAAAAGCCAATCCCGCAGGCCGCATCAATGCAGACGCCAACATGGACCACGCCGCTCTCCGTGATCAGTGCGCTACCGACAGCGGCAACTTCCACGGTGCGCGAAATGTTCTTCGGATTAACAAGTGCCTTTGCTCGCGAAATCAGTTCGGCATTCGATAGAGACGATGACATGGAGGACGACTAGTCTACCAGTGTCCAAGGGACAAGTCTTTAGGAAGTTTTGGGCGTTACGGGCGGCTCCGCAAAGCTCACCTCGACGGGCGCGCGCTCGAAATCATTCGCTTCCATCAACGCGCGCGGCTTCATCGCGCCGAGGGCAGCGATGAAGCGATCGGGTACGACTTGCAGACGCGTGTTGTAGAACGTGGCGATGCTGTTGAAGTAGGCGCGCGCAAGGGCGATGCGCTGCTCGGTGTCGCCCAGCTCCTGTTGCAGCGCGAGGAAGTTCGTATCGGCCTTTAACTCCGGATAGGCCTCTTTCAAAATCGAGACTTGGTTCTGCACCGAGGCAAAATCGGCGCCGGCCTGCCCCGGCCCAGTGGCGCCGAGTTGGCTGCGCAGGCCCGCGAGCGCCGTCTGCGTCTGCGCCTCGTGATCGCGATAGCCCTTCACGGTATCGACAAGATTCGGAATCAAATCGTGCCGCCGCTTCAACTGGATTTCCACCTGACCCCAGCCCTGCTCCACGCGCTGGCGCAGCTCGACCATGCTGTTGTAAACGGTGACGAGCCAGCCGATGAGCCACGCGCCGAGGAAGAGGAAAAACTCACCGGCGAACATCAAATAGGCCAGCGGATCAATCTCATCGCCCGAGGCGAAAAAGCTGAGCGCATGCCCGCCCGGCGCCGCCACCAAGCCGAGCACAAAGTAGCCGCCGATCGACCAGCCCAGCCCGCTGCTCACCTGCTCCTGCGAGCGCACGGAAATGAGAAACTCCGACGCCTTGTCGTCCGCCGCGATTTCCGGCGCGACCACATCCCGCCGCTCCCGCGCCTGGCCCACGAGAAAGAGCGGCGCCTCCAGCGGGATCGCCGTTTCGACAAAGCGCCGGAATCCGTCCGAGTTCGCGATCGCCATCGCCGGGCCCTTTCCGTAGTAAAGCGGATTGAACGCGGTGCATTCGGTATCCATCACGCTGAGCGCCTCGATGCGCGCGCCCTCGGGCCGCACCAGCAGGCTGCCCGTCTCATCCTCCAGGTAAAAGGGCGCCATTTCCGTGCGCGAGTCGACCGTCGTCCAGCCGCTCTCCGTTCGCTCCTCCGTGCGCGTGCCGCCGCGGCCGTCGCTGACCGTCTCCCGCACCGTGCGCGACCATTTTTCCTCGATCGTGTACGAGTAATAAACGCACGCCGTACCGGTCAGATAACTGGTCAGCGGTTGCTCGCATTTCACCTTGCCCTTGAGTTCCACCAGGCCGATGAAAACGCCGTGCACTTTCGACGTCGGCAAATTATCGATCAGCCGTTTCCTCCGGCACGCGTCGAGCGAAGCCCAGAGCGCGAAGATCGCAACGATGGCGCCGACCCACGGCAGCGCCATTCCCAGCAAGGCGCCTTGGTTGAGTTCGGCAAGAATCGCAGTCGGCATGATGGGGGAAAGCGCCAAGCTATCGCAAAATTTCCCCAAACGCCAAGGCGGAAGCCGAGCCCGTTTTTGATCGCGGATTTGACACGCAGGCCGATCCCGTGGAATTTGATGCGGAATGATTCCGGAACTCCCCACTCTCAGCGGCGCGGCCGGTTACTGGACGATTCTTGCCCTCAAGGCTTTGGCAGCAACGGGATTCATGACAGCGGCGAATGTCGTCATCCTCTATGCCTGCTGAACCGGGCGTTCAGGTGCAGGGCGGTGGCAACTTTGGTTATTGGCGCGATCCAGTGTTCCTCGTGGCTCTGGCGACCTACGTCATCAATCGCACGTTCATCAAGCCGAACCTGCATCACTACTCGCCGCTTTTTCACGGCCACCTGAACGATACGCTGACCGTCCCCGTCGCGCTGCCGATCTACCTGCTTGTCTATCGCTGGATCGGCCTGCGCCCCGATGACGAGCCGCCGCGCTGGTGGGAGGTTGCGCTGCACACCGCGGTCTGGATCGTTTTCTTCGAGTGGTTCGGCCCGCTTACCCTGCGCCATGGCGTCTACGATCCCATCGACAATTGGTGCCTCGCTGGCGGCGGTCTCGTTGCGTGGCTTCTTTGGGAGGCCCTCCCGCGCGGGCGCAGGCATGCGCCGAAACCGGTCGCCTAACACCCTTGTCATCATCCGCGCATTGCCTCGACCGCACGCCTGAACCATAGTGGATTCCGCATGAAAATCTGGCTGGCGCTGATCGTGGTCTACGCCACCGCGCAAAACCTCGGACTCGCCGCGATCGAGGCCTGGCTGATCCGGCGGCAGACGTCGTGGCCGAAGTGGCTCAGCTGGCTGCCTTACCTTTGGGCTTTCGTCATGATCGGCCTGTTCACGCTCAGCACCCTGGCCTCACTCCCGGTAAAGACGTTCCTCAACGAGTGGTTTTACTTTCCGACCTCGGTTGTCATGGTTTGGAACATCCTCGTCATGCAGGCGCTCTTCCCGGTCATGATCCTGGTGTTGCTGATCACGCGGCTGCGCCATGCCCCGGATCGCCCGTCCAAGCCAGCCTCACCTGCCGCCCTCTCGCGCCGGCGATTCCTCTATCTGCTCGGCTTCGGCGCCGCGCCCGCGACGGCCCTCGGCATGGGCGTCCACGGCAGCACCACGGTGAACGACCTGCGCCTCCGCCAATTCGATATCGCGCTACCTAACCTGGCGCCCGAGTTGGAGGGCTTCACCATCGCCCACGTCAGCGATCTCCACTCCGGCATCTTCGTCGGGCCGGAGCGATTGAAGATCATCAGCGACGCGACCAACGACCTGAAGGCGCAGTTGATCACCATCACGGGCGACATCGTGAACCGCGACATGAATGAATTTGGCGCCGCGCTGACCGCGATGAAGCGGCTGGAAGCGCCCCACGGCATTTACCTGTGCGAGGGAAATCACGACATCATCCCGGGTTACCGCCAGATCGAGATGAACTGCAATCGCAACGGGCTGCCGATGCTCTACGACACGTGCCGCGTGCTGCCCTTCG